>NZ_JAPVZD010000002.1:0-200042 GCF_041432215.1 Streptococcus sp. 27098_8_70 | reverse complement strand
TTTTATTTAACGCGGGAAGTAGCTCAGCTTGGTAGAGTACTTGGTTTGGGACCAAGGTGTCGCAGGTTCGAATCCTGTCTTCCCGATCGATTACGAGGATACTTTAGGGTATCTTTTTTTTATTTACTAAGGAGATTCTGAGAGTCTTCTTTTTTGTTTACGGAATAAATTTGTGTAAACTAGCAGTGCTTAAGGAATGGTACTAGTCATATATTTTCTTTAATTATGGTAAAATAGTAAGAGAATAATGTGAGGAAAATGAATGTCAAGTAAGTTTGAAATTTTAATGAATCAACTAGGAATCTCTGATCATTTAAAGCAGGATCCTGCTCTTGTTGATGCCAGAATTGAGCGTGTTGTGGTTCATAAAATTAGTAAGATTTGGGAATTTCATTTTGTATTTTCTAATATTTTACCGATTGAAATCTTTTTAGAGTTAAAGAAAGGGCTTGGTGAAGAATTTTCTAAGACAGGGAATCGAGCTGTTTTCGAAATCAAGGTTCTCTCTCTAGAATTTTCAAATGAACTCTTACAAGCCTACTATAGAGAGGCTTTTTCTGAAGGTCCGTGTGCAAGTCAAGGGTTTAAATCTCTTTACCAGAACTTGCAAGTTCGTGCGGAGGGAAATCAACTCATTATTGAAGGTTCAGAGGCGATTGATAAGGAGCACTTTAAGAAGAATCATCTTCCTAATTTGGCAAAGCAACTCGAAAAGTTTGGTTTTCCAGCTTTTGTATGTCAAATAGAAAAGAATGATGCTCTTACACAAGAGCAGGAGGAAGCCTTCCATACCGAGAATGAACAAATCGTTCAGGCTGCCAATGAGGAAGCGCTCCGGGCTATGGAGCAACTGGAACAAATGGCTCCTCCTCCAGTAGAAGAGAAGCCAGCCTTTGATTTTCACGCTAAAAAGGCTGCGGTCAAGCCTAAACTAGATAAGGCTGAAGTTACCCAGATGATCGACGTGACGACTGAGGAAAATCGCCTGGTCTTTGAAGGGGTCGTTTTTGATGTGGAGCATAAGGTGACCAGAACTGGTCGCGTTTTGATCAATTTTAAAATGACGGATTACACTTCAAGTTTTTCAATGCAAAAATGGGTTAAGAATGAGGAAGAGGCTCAGAAGTTTGACATCATTAAGAAGAATTCTTGGCTCCGAGTTCGTGGGAATGTGGAGATGAATAACTTCACACGTGATTTGACCATGAACGTCCAGGATGTGCAGGAAGTTGTTCACTATGAGCGGAAGGATTTGATGCCAGAAGGTGAGCGTCGGGTTGAGTTTCATGCTCATACCAACATGTCGACCATGGATGCTTTACCAGAGGTAGAGGAGATCGTTGCGACAGCTGCTAAGTGGGGACACAAGGCGGTTGCCATCACGGACCATGGAAATGTTCAATCTTTCCCACACGGCTATAAGGCGGCCAAGAAAGCTGGAATCCAGCTGATCTATGGAATGGAAGCCAATATTGTGGAGGACCGTGTCCCTATCGTTTACAACGAAGTGGAGATGGACTTGTCAGAAGCTACCTATGTGGTTTTTGATGTGGAAACGACGGGGCTTTCAGCCATCTATAATGACCTGATTCAGGTTGCGGCCTCTAAGATGTATAAGGGAAATGTTATTGCCGAATTTGATGAATTTATCAATCCTGGGCATCCCTTATCAGCCTTTACTACTGAATTAACAGGTATTACAGACGATCATGTCAAAAATGCCAAACCACTGGAACAAGTTTTACAAGAATTCCAAGAGTTTTGCAAGGATACAGTCTTAGTCGCCCACAATGCTACCTTTGACGTTGGCTTTATGAATGTCAACTATGAGCGTCATGGTCTGCCTAAGATTAGCCAGCCAGTTATCGATACGCTGGAGTTTGCTAGAAATCTCTATCCTGAGTATAAACGTCATGGTTTGGGGCCTTTGACCAAGCGTTTTGGTGTGGCACTTGAACACCACCACATGGCCAACTACGATGCGGAAGCTACTGGTCGTCTGCTCTTTATCTTTATCAAAGAGGTGGCCGAAAAACATGGTGTGACTGATCTGGCTAGACTGAATATTGATTTGATTAGTCCAGACTCTTATAAAAAAGCTCGGATCAAGCATGCGACCATCTATGTCAAGAATCAAGTTGGTTTAAAAAATATTTTTAAGCTGGTTTCTTTGTCCAATACCAAGTACTTTGAAGGGGTGCCACGGATTCCGAGAACGGTTCTAGATGCCCATCGGGAGGGCTTGATTTTAGGATCAGCTTGTTCAGAGGGTGAAGTTTTTGATGCAGTTGTTTCCCAAGGTGTGGATGCGGCGGTTGAAGTGGCCAAGTATTATGACTTTATCGAGGTCATGCCACCAGCTATCTATGCTCCCTTGATTGCCAAGGAGCAGGTCAAGGATATGGAGGAACTTCAGACCATTATCAAGAGCTTGATAGAGGTTGGAGATCGTCTTGGCAAGCCTGTTTTGGCTACGGGAAATGTCCACTATATTGAACCGGAAGAAGAGATTTACCGTGAAATTATTGTCCGTAGTTTGGGCCAGGGGGCTATGATTAACCGAACCATCGGTCATGGTGAACATGCCCAACCAGCACCGCTACCGAAGGCTCATTTTAGAACGACCAATGAAATGTTGGATGAATTTGCTTTCTTGGGAGAAGATTTAGCACGCAAATTAGTCATTGAAAACACCAATGCCTTGGCAGATATCTTTGAACCTGTTGAGGTTGTTAAGGGTGACTTGTACACACCTTTCATTGACAAGGCGGAAGAAACGGTCGCTGAGCTGACCTATAAGAAAGCCTTTGAGATTTATGGAAATCCGCTGCCAGATATTGTCGATTTGCGGATTGAAAAAGAATTAACTTCCATTCTGGGGAATGGATTTGCCGTGATTTATCTGGCATCGCAGATGCTGGTGCAACGTTCCAATGAACGGGGCTACTTGGTTGGTTCTCGTGGGTCTGTCGGGTCCAGTTTTGTTGCGACCATGATTGGGATCACGGAGGTTAACCCTCTCTCTCCTCATTATGTTTGTAGCCAGTGTCAGTACAGTGAATTTATCACGGATGGTTCTTATGGTTCAGGATTTGATATGCCCAATAAGGATTGTCCAAACTGCGGTCACAAACTCAGTAAGAATGGACAGGATATTCCCTTTGAAACCTTCCTTGGTTTTGATGGAGACAAGGTTCCCGATATTGACTTGAACTTCTCGGGAGAAGACCAGCCTAGCGCCCACTTGGATGTGCGTGATATCTTTGGTGAAGAATATGCCTTCCGTGCAGGAACGGTTGGTACGGTAGCTGCTAAGACTGCCTATGGATTTGTAAAAGGCTATGAGAGAGACTATGGGAAGTTTTATCGTGATGCAGAGGTGGAACGTCTTGCCCAAGGTGCTGCCGGTGTCAAGCGGACAACAGGACAACACCCAGGGGGAATCGTTGTTATTCCTAACTACATGGATGTTTACGACTTTACGCCTGTCCAGTATCCAGCGGATGATGTGACGGCTGAATGGCAGACCACTCACTTTAATTTCCACGATATTGATGAGAACGTCCTCAAACTCGATGTACTGGGACATGATGATCCGACCATGATTCGGAAACTTCAGGACTTGTCTGGGATTGACCCCAATGAAATTCCTATGGATGATGAAGGTGTTATGGCTCTCTTTTCTGGGACAGATGTACTAGGGGTAACACCTGAGCAAATCGGAACGCCGACGGGCATGCTGGGAATCCCAGAGTTTGGAACAAACTTTGTACGTGGGATGGTAGACGAAACGCATCCGACGACCTTTGCGGAATTGCTTCAGTTGTCTGGATTATCCCACGGTACCGATGTGTGGTTGGGAAATGCCCAGGATTTGATCAAGCAAGGAATTGCGGACCTATCGACTGTTATCGGTTGTCGGGACGACATCATGGTTTACCTCATGCATGCGGGTCTCGAGCCTAAGATGGCCTTTACCATCATGGAACGGGTACGTAAGGGCTTGTGGTTGAAGATTTCAGAAGAGGAGCGAAATGGCTATATCGAAGCCATGAAGGCCAATAAGGTGCCAGAGTGGTATATCGAGTCCTGTGGAAAAATCAAGTATATGTTCCCTAAAGCCCATGCGGCAGCCTACGTTATGATGGCCTTGCGCGTAGCCTACTTCAAGGTTCACCATCCCATTTATTACTACTGTGCTTACTTTTCAATCCGCGCTAAGGCTTTTGATATCAAGACCATGGGTGCGGGCTTGGACGCCATCAAGCGCAGAATGGAAGAAATCGCTGAAAAACGGAAGAACAATGAAGCCTCTAATGTGGAAATTGACCTCTATACCACTCTTGAGATTGTCAATGAGATGTGGGAACGTGGCTTTAAGTTTGGCAAGTTAGACCTCTATCGTAGTGATGCGACTGAATTCATCATTGACGGAGACACTCTTATCCCACCATTTGTAGCAATGGATGGTCTGGGAGAGAACGTTGCTAAGCAGTTGGTGCGTGCGCGTGAAGAGGGTGAGTTCCTCTCTAAGACAGAACTGCGCAAGCGTGGTGGACTTTCATCAACCTTGGTTGAAAAGATGGATGAAATGGGGATTCTCGGCAATATGCCAGAGGACAACCAGTTGAGTTTGTTTGATGATTTGTTTTAAAAAATTGCTTATTTTGATCAAGTGGACAAAAAATGTCCACTTGATTTGTTATAATTCTCTTAAAAATAAAAGAAAAGAGAGTATAATATGGTGAATCAAGAAATTTTAAATTCTAATGTGTCAATTGAAGAGGAAATTTATAATTTTGAAAAAGGCTTGAAAGATGATGGGAGTGATTGGACCGGATTTCCACAAATAGACTTAAAAGAAGATTCTCAATGTATTTACATTTGCGGTATTTCAGAGACTGACAGATGGCATTTGTTTTATACGTTAACTAAAATAAAACCTGCTACTCCAATAGCATCACTTGCATATTATCGAGTGAGAGATAATTTGATTTTTTCTAAACATAGTCAATGGATAAAAATGCAAATGGAGTATACAGAGTATGATTTGATTTTTCTGGATGGAGTTCAATTCTTGGGAGAGGCTGATCAAAGGGTACAGGAATACTGGATGCAGCAATTCAAAGAGAATAAGAAAAGAAGCAAACTCTTCATTGTATATTCAGACTGCTTACCCGAAGACTTAAAAAATATGGCTGAATCCGTAGTTGAGTTCTTCGAATCTGGCATAGTGGTACAGTTGAAATCATCTAAGGGCTAGTTTATTTTGCTTTAATCGTTTTGAATATAAAGTGCTAGTTAGACTATAGAAGTGATAAAAATGTACTGGAAATAATATTGTTTGAATAATATGTAGAAGGAAATTGCAAATGAATGATCAAGAGAGACTGCTAACGATTTTTTTACGTTTACAGTTTGGGACTCCGTTAGGAAAAAAGCAATTGGCTCAGGAATTTGAGGTTAGCGAAAAGACGATACAGAGAGATTTTTCACTACTCCGTGATATTTTATCTAGTAACACCAGTTATAGTGGAGATTTGCTTTATAATCGTAAAACGAATAAGTATTGTTTAGCAAGTAAGTCAGTTTTTAATAAAAAGGATATTCTCGTTATTTCAAAGATTTTATTGGAAAATCGAGCACTGAACAGACCAGAAATTGCTAGCTTACTAAATAAATTACTTGTCTTAGTTCCCCGTGATGATCAGAAAGAAATTGAGCAGATTATTGGCAGTGAAAAGCTTAACTATGCTCCCTTAACGGATCAACAAAATAGAATAGAGAAAATTTGGAATTTATCAGAAGCCATTATGAATGAACAGGTTCTAGATATTATCTATCAAAAACCTTATTCTGAATCTTCTAAGAGGCAGACTGTTTTGCCAGTCTCTCTTTATTATGATAGTCATTATTTCTATCTAGTTGTTTACCAGTTGAAACATGCTACTTATATTACTTTAAGAGTAGACCGCATCCAGTCATGGTCTCTTAGTGGTATAGAGAAACCCTCTATTTCTTATCGAGATAAATTTAGGGATGGTGACATTCGTAACGAGAGAGTAGATGCTTTTATCGGGAAGAAAATCAGTATTGAAATCGAGTATTTGTACGATCCGACGATTGTGATGGATCAATTTCCAAATGCAAAAATAGTTGGGAAAAATGGCGATTGGACTCATTTTAAGTTTGAAAGTCAGCACACACCGGGGCTTAAACGCTGGTTGCTGGGGCAAGGGGAAGCAGTTACTGTTTTGTCTCCTCGAATTTTAGTAGAGGATATGAAGCAAACAGTTAAAGAAATGATAGATAAATATAGATGAGGATAAAATGACTATTCAATTTACTTCTAAAAAGGTTGGAGAACTATTGAAAAAAGGGAATTTGCGAATTCCTTCTTATCAAAGACCATATAAATGGAACAGAAAACATATCCGTAATCTTTTTTATGATTTACGAGATGCTATGGGGAAAAAGGAATATCAGATTGGTTCCGTTATCTTGCATGAAAATGATAGATACTTAGATATTGTCGATGGACAGCAACGGCTAATTTCTATTTCCTTGTTTCTTCATTTATTAGATGATTTAGAGAATTATAAGGGTGCTAATCAACTGCTGAGTGCTGAATTTGGAGAGCTATCTTGCTATCATGCGAGTGAAAATTATAATGAGTGGGAAAATTTAACTCAATTGGTTGGTGAAAATCAGGCAAAAGATATTTGCAATTTTTTATTGGAAAATTGTTCTGTCTCCGTGATTACTATGCCACAGGAACGATTATCAGAGGCCTTTCAGCTATTTGATTCTCAGAATAATCGTGGAAAATCTTTAGAACCTCATGATTTGCTCAAAGCCTATCATCTTCGCAAGCAAGATTTCGAAGATGAAAAGATTGTTGAAAAATGGGAGCAATTTGTAGAAGATAAAGATTTAAGTCTCAAAGAGTTGTTTGATAAACATCTTTTCCGTATGAGACGTTGGTCGCGAGGAGAGACAGGATTAACAAACAAACGTTATGGATCTTATCTCCGTTTTACAGAGGATTTTATTGACGATTTTAAAGGCGTTGATTTGAATCAGAACTTTCCATATCTAGAATTGTATCGTCATATTGAAAAACTCCCCATGTCCATTACTATGCCAATCATTGATGGAAGTAAATTTTTTGAGTATATTGAATCGGTCCATTTTACCATTAAAGAGCATAAAAAAGTTTTAAATAAAAAGTTACGAGTCTCCAATGAGTCAGAGGGAGAAGAAAAAAATCTAGCTTACCCAGAAGGTATGTTGAATATTTACAATAGCTCAAAAGGACGCTACCTCAAGTGTCACAATATATTCCTAAATATTTGCTCGCTTTTTGCAGATAGATTTGGAAAAGATGAGCTATCAAAAGAGATAGTAGAGACCTTGTTTATTTGGTCTTATTACCCTAGAGTTAAGTCTAAAGCAATATATGATGCAACGGTAGGGAAATACGCTGCTGGTGGAAGGTTTAGACAAAAAGAGGCTCAAAAGCTATTTCAACTTTTATCTCATGCTGTCACTCCGAATGATTTCATGATCAAGATAGATAGAGAGCTATTTGAAAATTATACTGTGGACAAGATTATAGAAGAGGAAAAAGATAAATGGTAGAAACACATATAAGTTTATCAGTGAATCGTTTGTTAAATGAAGATACCTACGCTATTCCTCTTTATCAGAGAAATTTTGCTTGGACTTATGATGAGATTGAACAGTTATTGAATGACGTAGCAGATGCTTTTCAAGAAAATAGAGACAATTACTATATTGGAACATTAGTTGTTAATAAAGAGAAGGACATTTTCAAAATCATAGATGGGCAACAACGGACAACAGCTCTTAATTTGATTGCCTTAGCTTTGAAGCATGAGTTTGGTTTCGATAGATTGAAAGCTGTCAATCTTAAATTCCCAGCTAGGAAGAAATCAAATGAGAATATTCAATATCTATTTACCAAGCAAGAAATTTCAGAGGACGATGAAAATGAGCTGACTAGAGGCTACGGATATGCTAAAGATGCATTGAAAAAAGTGCTAGAGGAGCGCCGTATTGATTCTCAGTCTTTCGTCGATTATCTTTTTGAGAATGTCATCATTTTTCGGAGTATACTTCCTGAGGATTTAGATTTAAATCTTTATTTCGAACGTTTCAACTCTCGTGGAGAACAACTAGAAGCTCATGAGATTCTTAAGGCGCAAATGATGGCTAAGTTCGGTACAGATCAAGAAATGGCGCAAAAGTTTGCAAGAATTTGGGATGCCTGTGCAGAGTTTGATAAGCCGGTATCAAGTCAATTTAAGATGCGACGGAAGAGAGCAGATAATTTTCAAGAACGTGAACGTATTTTTGGATGGCACTTTTCAAATTACTCATTCCATAATATTTACGATGATATAGATTTTTATCAAAACGAAAGAAGAAAGTTATCAGATATATTAGGAAAAAAGATAAATGAAAAAAATATAGAATTAGAAAAAGATTTTGGTGATTATACCCAAGTTATCGATTTTCCAACCTTCCTACTCCATGTATTGGCAATTTGGGAAGGTAAGGATACCAGTGAGATTCAGTTAGACGATAAGAAACTTTTAACTTTATTTGATATAAAAAATAAAAATAAGACTTGGATTATTGAATTCAGTGAATTTCTTCTTAAAATAAAACATATTTTTGATAATTACATCGTTAGAAATTCAAATATGGATTCTTCAAGCAGAAATAAGGATGAGTGGTTTTTGCAGAAGGGTACTTATTATGAATACCAACCAAATGGAAAAGCAAAAGAGCATTACATAGTTGAGGAACGCTTTACTAAAAATACATTTTCAGATTTGGAAATTAACAAAAACATCATTCTTTTGCAATCGATGTTTGCTGTGACTTTCACTGCCAATCGTGATAGTCGTTGGTTATATGAAATTTTACAATTTCTCTACAGACATATTGAAGAACTAAATGATCAAAAATTTGGTGATTATTTTAAAAAATTTCTTGAAAAAATGGCAGTGACGTACGCAGAAGAAAGATTGTTTACTGAGGATAGAAGAATTAAGAAATATGGGGCAATTCCCGTTTATGCTTTTAACTTTGTAGATTATGTTTTATGGAAAAATCGTGCCGAATTAGAGAAAGAGTACAAGGATATTAATTTTGATAATTTCAAATTTGCTTATCGTCGCTCCATAGAACATTGGTATCCTCAGAATCCAAATGGACATGATGGAGAGAGCAAATTATCTGCTGAGTTTTTACATTCCTTTGGGAATCTTTGTATCATTACCGATAGTCAGAACTCTAGGTTTGGCAATTCCTATCCGGAAGCTAAATTAAAACAATGGGAAGAAGAAGGTATCTTTCCTCGTCAGAGTTTAAAATTACAGATGATGGCTGCCATAACGAAAAAGAATGATAAATGGGGTATTTGTGAGATTAAATCTATGGAAAAAGAAGTGGAAAGATATGTACACGACTTTTGTGATAGTTAATTAAAAGCAAGCTTAATTAGGCTTGTTTTTAAATTTACATCATATGTGATATACTAGTAACGGAGGACATTTCATGAAACTAAGAATTTTTGCGGAAGATAAGCCAGCTGAAAAGTTCTTTGACTATCAGTTAGAGCTGGCAGACGAAACAATTATCCTATCAACAGCACTATTATCGGGTGCCATTGCTTTAGCAGGATTATTTTCTGCTTTGAAGGAAAAATAACAAAAGAAAAGGAAGAATAGAATGGTTTTACCAAATTTTAAAGAAAATCTAGAAAAATATGCAAAATTATTGGTTGCGAATGGAATTAATGTGCAACCTGGTCACACCTTGGCTCTTTCTATCGATGTGGAGCAACGTGAGTTGGCTCACTTAATCGTCAAAGAAGCCTATGCACTTGGAGCTCACGAAGTTATTGTTCAATGGGCAGATGACTTTGTAAACCGTGAGAAATTCCTCCACGCGCCAATGGAGCGTTTGGACAATGTGCCAGAATACAAGATTGCTGAGATGAATTACCTTCTTGAAAACAAAGCGAGTCGTCTCGGTGTCCGTTCTTCTGACCCAGGTGCCTTGAACGGAGTGGACGCTGAAAAGCTTTCAGCTTCTGCTAAAGCTATGGGCCTTGCCATGAAGCCAATGCGTATCGCAACACAATCCAACAAGGTTAGCTGGACAGTGGCTGCCGCTGCTGGACTTGAATGGGCTAAGAAGGTCTTTCCAAATGCAGCAAGTGACGAAGAAGCAGTGGACCTCCTTTGGGACCAAATTTTCAAAACTTGCCGTGTCTACGAAGAAGATCCCGTTAAGGCTTGGGAAGAGCATGCTGCTATCCTCAAGAGCAAGGCAGAAATGCTCAATAAAGAACAATTCTCAGCCCTTCACTACACAGCGCCAGGGACAGATTTGACTCTTGGTTTGCCGAAGAACCACGTTTGGGAATCAGCTGGTGCTATCAATGCGCAGGGAGAAGGGTTCTTGCCAAATATGCCGACAGAAGAAGTCTTTACGGCCCCTGACTTCCGTCGTGCAGATGGCTATGTCACTTCTACAAAACCACTGAGCTATAATGGAAATATCATTGAAGGGATTAAAGTAACTTTCAAGGGTGGTCAGATTGTTGATATTACAGCTGAAAAAGGAGATCAAGTTATGAAAGATCTTGTCTTTGAAAATGCTGGTGCGCGTGCCTTGGGTGAATGCGCCTTGGTACCAGATCCAAGCCCAATTTCTCAGTCAGGGATTACCTTCTTTAACACCCTTTTTGATGAAAATGCTTCAAACCACTTGGCTATCGGTGCTGCCTATGCGACCAGCGTTGTTGGTGGAGCAGAGATGAGCGAAGAAGAGCTTGAAGCTGCAGGACTTAACCGTTCAGATGTTCACGTTGACTTTATGATTGGCTCTAACCAAATGGATATCGATGGTATCCGTGAGGATGGAACACGCGTACCCCTCTTCCGTAATGGAGACTGGGCAATTTAAGGAGAAGCTATGCTTGGAAGTATGTTTGTTGGTCTCCTAGTGGGGCTCTTGGCAGGTGCTTTGACCAATCGTGGGGAAAGCATGGGATGCTTTGGAAAAATGTTTCTCGGCTGGATTGGTGCCTTTTTGGGCCACTTGCTTTTCGGAACTTGGGGTCCAATTATAGCAGGAACGGCCATTATCCCAGCTATTTTAGGAGCTATGCTTGTCTTGGCTATTTTCTGGAGACGAGGAAGTTAGTTTCTTGAAAAATTAGAAAAAAGGAGGTTGGTCACTTGGGCAGCCTCCTTTTGAGTATGATATAATAGTTCTATGAGATTAGATAAATTTTTAGTTGCCTGTGCTGTGGGGAGTCGGACAGAAGTCAAAAACTTGCTCAAGGCTGGGCGCGTGACGGTAAATGGTAAAAAAGAAAAGTCAGCTAAACTGCAGATTAATGAAGAAAGAGATGAGATTCGCTTTGATGGCCAAGTGCTAGAGTATGAAGAGTTTGTCTACTACATGATGAACAAGCCCCAAGGAGTCATTTCAGCAACTGAAGATACCAAACATAGAACAGTTTTAGACTTGTTAGATGACTATGCTCGCGCCAAGGAAGTTTTTCCTGTCGGGCGCTTGGATATTGACACGCATGGTCTTCTGCTCTTGACCAATGACGGTCAGCTGGCCCATGCCCTTCTTTCACCCAAACGTCATGTGGATAAGACCTATTTGGCTCAAGTCGAAGGCATCATGAGCCAAGAAGATGTGGATACATTTGCCAAGGGCATTTCGCTCAAGGACTTTACCTGCCAGCCAGCTAAATTGGAGCTTGTGTCGGTAGATTCAGTAAAGAATCAAAGTCTGGTTCGTGTGACCATTGCTGAAGGGAAGTTTCATCAGGTTAAACGCATGGTAGCATACTGTGGTAAGGAAGTCGTGGACTTGCAACGTTTGACGATGGGAACTTTAGTTTTGGATGAGAACTTAGAACGAGGAGAATGGCGTCGCCTGACCAGGGAGGAGTTAGAGAATCTCCTTGCTAGTATTGCTTAGTTTGGATTATGTTAGAAAAGGTGAGGGAGAATGTCCTTGCCTTTTTCGTTTTTCAGTTGCTTCATTTGTGAAAAGAGTTATAATAGACAGTAGAATAAAAGGAGGAATCTATGAACGCGATTCAAGAATCATTTACAGATAAACTTTTTGCCAACTATGAAGCAAATGTCAAATACCAAGCGATCGAAAATGCTGCCAGCCATAACGGAATTTTTGCAGCCCTAGAACGTCGCCAAAGCCATGTAGACAATACACCTGTTTTCTCATTGGATTTGACCAAGGACAAGGTTACTAACCAGAAAGCGTCTGGTCGTTGCTGGATGTTTGCAGCTCTCAACACCTTCCGTCACAAACTCATTTCTCAATATAAATTGGAAAACTTTGAATTGTCACAAGCCCACACTTTCTTCTGGGACAAGTATGAAAAATCTAACTGGTTCTTGGAGCAAGTCATTGCGACTGCAGATCAAGAATTGACGAGCCGTAAGGTTAGCTTCCTACTCCAAACTCCACAACAAGACGGTGGACAGTGGGATATGGTCGTGGCCCTCTTTGAAAAATATGGTGTCGTTCCTAAGTCAGTTTACCCTGAGTCTGTTTCATCTAGTAATAGCCGTGAGCTCAATGCAATTCTTAACAAATTGCTTCGCCAAGATGCCCAAATCTTGCGTGACTTGCTCGCTTCTGGTGCTGACCAAGCGACTGTTCAAGCTAAGAAAGAAGACCTCTTGCAAGAAATCTTTAACTTCCTTGCTATGTCACTAGGTCTTCCACCGCGTAAATTTGACTTTGCTTATCGCGATAAGGATGATAACTACCAAAGCGAAAAGGGTATCACGCCACAAGAGTTTTACAAGAAATATGTCAATCTTCCTCTAGAAGACTACGTTTCTGTTATCAATGCTCCAACTGCTGACAAGCCTTACGGTAAATCTTACACAGTTGAGATGTTGGGAAATGTGGTTGGTAGCCGTGCAGTTCGTTACATCAACGTACCAATGGAGCGCTTAAAAGAATTGGCGATTGCCCAAATGCAAACAGGAGAAACTGTTTGGTTTGGTTCAGATGTCGGCCAGCTCAGCAACCGCAAAGCTGGAATCCTTGCGACTGATGTTTATGACTTTGAATCAAGCATGGATATTCAACTGACTCAAGACAAGGCTGGACGTTTGGACTACAGCGAAAGTTTGATGACCCACGCCATGGTCTTGACAGGTGTGGACTTGGACGAAAATGGCAAGTCAACCAAGTGGAAAGTTGAAAACTCATGGGGAGACAAGGTCGGTGCAGATGGTTACTTTGTCGCCTCAGACGCTTGGATGGACGAATACACTTACCAAATCGTTGTCCGTAAAGAATTGCTGACAGCAGAAGAACAAGCTGCCTATGAAGCAGAACCAATCGTACTTGCACCATGGGATCCAATGGGAGCCTTGGCAGAATAAAGCATAAAGAAAAGAGGTTAGGGGAATCCTAGCCTCTTTTTAAGTTCTTCTTGAAGTGGCGATAGGTGATGCTTGCCAAGGGAGTTCTCCTTATTTTGAGTCTTTAAGTGACAGAGAAAAAGATATGTGTTACTATAGTAGTACAAAAGGATATCGGAGTAGAAATGAAGTATTTAAGCAGTCAAGACATCAAGGATCGTCAACGAAATATCAGCGACATTAAACCCTACAAAACAACCAAGGAAATCGTCGTTTCAAATATCTTTACCTTCTTTAATGCCATGAACCTGGCTCTGGCAGTTCTGGTAGCCACAACCTTGCGATTTGAGAACATGCTCTTTTTAGGTGTGATTGCTATCAATACAGCTATCGGGATTTTCCAAGAAGTGCGTTCAAAAAATGCTTTGGAAAAGCTAAGTTTGCTTGGTAAAAGTAAGTACAAGGTCAATCGAGATGGTCAAACGATCGAGATTGATCCAGAAGACATCGTTCTGGGGGAATATCTGCATCTCAATCTGGGAGATCAGGTACCTGTCGATGCAGAAGTGCTTGAAGGAACGATCGAAGTGGATGAGTCCTTGCTGACTGGTGAGAGTGATTCAGTCTTTAAAACAGCAGGTGACAAGCTGATGAGCGGAAGCAATGTCGTTAGCGGTACTTGTCTGGTCACGGCGACGGCGGTCGGACCCGATAGTTATATCAACAAACTCGCAAAATCCAGCAAGGAATTCAAAAAATACCCTTCTCAACTACGCGATTACATGGATAAGATTTTAAAAATCGTCTCGATCTTGCTGGTGCCAGTTGCCATTCTGCTCTATGTCAGAGGTTTTAGTCTAGGACGGTCTTATGTTGAAATTGTTTTAGGAAGTTCAGGTGCCTTGGTCGGCATGATTCCAGAGGGTTTGATTCTCTTGGTTAGTGTGTCCCTAGCAGTAGCAGCCATGAAGCTGGCTAAAAAGAAGGTTCTGGTACAGGAGCTATACTGTGTAGAGACCTTGGCGCGAGTAGATATTCTTTGTTTTGATAAGACGGGAACTATCACGACGGGGAATATGAAGGTCCAAGAAATGGATGCTAATGTAGCAGAGAAACTATCTTCTTATTTGGCTTATTTCGAAGATGAAAATGCAACTTCCCGAGCTCTGAAGACTTACTTAACCTGTGAGAAAAAGTGGGAAGTTCAAGAAGTCGGTGCATTTTCAAGTAAAAATAAGTATTCCTTTGTCCAAGTAAAAGAGGGTGGGACCTATTTCTTCGGAGCCTATGAGTTTCTAGGCTTTACCCAGCCGATGGATGCCTACTATGAACATCTAAAACAGCAAGGTTTTCGAATCTTAACACTCGCTCATAGCAGGGACCAGATTACGAGTCCAGCTAATGTGGAACTACTAGGCCACGTCGTTTTGTCAGATGAGATTAAGGACAATACCAAGGAAACCTTTGACTATTTCGAATCTCAAGGTGTTGAAGTGAAGATTATCAGTGGTGATAATCATGTGGCTGTATATGGGGTGGCTCGTAAGGCAGGTTTTAAGGAAGAAGCCCGTGCGATTGATATGACCAAGGTGAGTGATGACGACTTTGAAAGAGTGGTCTTGGAACACGAAATATTTGGACGTGTGACACCTGAACAGAAGCAAAAGATGGTATCTATTTTGCAAAATGCTGGTAAAACAGTTGCCATGAGCGGTGACGGGGTCAATGATGTTCTGGCTCTCAAGAAAGCAGATATCAGCTTTGCCATGAAGGGGGCTACGAGTGCAGCCAAAAGTGTATCCAATATTGTTTTTCTCACTGATGACTTTGCAGTATTTTATGATATCTTGATGGAAGGACGCCGGGTCATCAATAACATCCAAAAGGTAGCCTCTCTTTTTCTAACAAAGACCTTCTTCTCCATCGTTTTTGCCATTTTGAGTGTGGTATTTGGTTTGGAATTTGCCTTTATCCCCATTCAGTTTACAATCATTTCAGCCATTACGATTGGGATTCCATCCTTCTTCCTGACTTTTGAGTCCAATAAAGAAAAGGTTAGCACTCACTTTATGAGAGATATCCTAACCAACGCGGCGATTGGTGGTGGCGTTCTGGTTGCTAGTGTTCTTTTGACCAATTTCTTTATCACTGTCCCAGGTCAGGTCAAATTTATTTGCTTCCTCCTTGCCCTGATCAATGGTCTGTGTCTAGTTGCCAAGGTCAGCTTGCCTTTTAATCGATACAAGATGCTTTTGCTCACGTTTTTGAGCCTTGCAGCCCTTGTTGGTGTACTTGCCAATACTTTTATCCTACAGGGAGCTTTTGTGCCTTTAGAAGCCAAACAGCTACTCTATGTTGCCATACTAGCAGTGGTGATTGGGTGCTTTCATTATCTTACTAGGAGAAAAAGTTGATACATAAAAAGAATCAGGTTTAATCCTGATTCTTTTTTGTTTATATATTCTCACCGAGATTACATGATACCGAAGAAACGAGCTGCGATACCAACTGCAAAGAGGGCAAGGATGATTGTGATTGGAGATACTTTTTTCTTAAGCAACCACATGCAAAGGAAAGTAAGGAGAAGTCCCATCAATCCTGGAATCAATGAGTCCAACTGACCTTGAAGCGTTTGTGGTTGAACTCTATCTAGGCTCATACCACTAAGCGCTTGACCAAGAATGCCCTTCAACTCAGCTCCTGTAACAGGACCTTCTGGGAAGTTGATGTAGGCACCTTCTGACAATTGTTTGCCTGGAAGGTTGATAGTGAAGTTGATGGATACCCAACGTTGTACAAGAACGGCAAGGATGAACATACCAAGGATAGAAGCACCTTTAGTGATGTCTTTCAAGATACCACCAGACATGTCTTTAGTGATCTCAGATCCAGCTTTGTAACCGAACTCTTGTGTGTACCATAGGAAGGCCATACGGATAGCATTCCATCCGAAGAAGAAGAGAAGTGGACCAACAAGGTTACCAGATGCAGCAAGTGATGCACCAAGAGCTCCAAGGATAGGACGAACTGTAAACCAGAATACTGGGTCACCGATACCAGCAAGAGGTCCCATCATACCGATTTTAACCCCTTGGATAGCCGCGTCGTCGATTTCAACACCGTTAGCGCGCTCTTCTTCAAGTGCAAGAGTAACCCCCATGATTGGAGCAGCGACGTATGGGTGAGTGTTGAAGAATTCAAGGTGGCGCTCAAGAGCAGCCGCTTGGTCTTCTTTTTTAGTGTACAATTTTTTGATAGCTGGGATCAATGAGTAAGCCCAACCCAAGTTTTGCATACGTTCGTAGTTCCAAGAACCTTGAAGGAATTGTGAACGCCACCAAACTTTTTGACGATCTGATTTTGATAATTGAATTTTTTCAGCCATGATTGATCCCCTTTCTAGTAGTCTTCTAGGATATCACCGATTGGGTCGTTAGAAGTCGCAGCTCCGCCGCCACCGTTTCCACCTTGTTTTGTAAGGTTAAGGTAGATGAAGGCAAGGGCAACACCGATGACACCAAGGGCAATCAAAGTCAATTGAGAGATTGCTGCAAGAGCAAAACCGATAGCGAAGAATGGCCATACTTCACGAGTTGCCATCATGTTGATAACCATAGCATAACCTACGGCAACGACCATAGCACCACCGACAGCCATACCACCGTTCAACCAGTCTGGCATCAAACCAAGAGCGTCTTGAACAGCAGAAGCTGGGATAGCGATAAGGAAGGCAGCAGGGATTGCAATACGAAGACCTTGAAGAAGAAGTGCAACAAAGTGAGCACGTTCAACAGCCGCAATATTTCCGTCTTTAGCAGCAGCGTCAGCAGTGTGAACCAAGGCAACTGAGATTGTACGAACAATCATAGTCAAGAAAAGTCCAGCTACGGCAAGAGGGATAGCTGTTGCCGTAGCAACGGCGATACCTTCAGTAGTAAAGTTACCACCTTTGATCAAGATGATTGCTGCCGCAACAGATGCAAGAGCAGCGTCAGGAGCTACGGCAGCTCCGATGTTTGCCCAACCAAGGGCAATCATTTGAAGTGATCCACCAAGCATAACACCTGCTTCGAGGTTACCAGTTGCAAGTCCGATAAGGGTACATGCGACGATTGGTTGATGGAATTGGAATTGGTCGAGGATACCTTCAAGACCTGCAAGGAAGGCAACAACTACAACCAAGATAGCAGAAATGATTGAAATATCTGACATGGTTTTATTCCTTTTCTATTTAGTTTTAATAAAGTATTTAATCCTGTTTTCAAAAATGATAGAAACAGATTAAAATTATTGAACGTTTGCTTTCTTAATCAAGTCAAACAAATCTTTTTTCGTGTCGTTTGGTACTTTACGTACGTCAAATTCAACACCGAGGTCACGCATTTTTTCAAAGGTTGCAACGTCTTCTTTGTCCATAGACAAAACGTTGTTAATCATTGTTTTACCTGTTGAGTGAGCCATAGAACCAACGTTAAGAGTCTTGATTGGCACGCCACCTTCGATTGCACGAAGTGCATCTTGTGGTGTTTCAAACAAGATAAGGGCATGAGTGTCACCGAAACGTGGGTCTTTTGCAACGTCAATCAATTTTTGAATTGGAACAACGTTGGCTTTTACTCCGTTTGGAGCTGCTTGTTTAATCAATTCTTTACGCAAGTCGTCGTTAGCAACGTTATCTGAAGCAACGATGATACGGTTTGCTTTTGAATCTGGAGTCCAAGCAGTCGCAACCTGACCGTGAAGTAGACGAGTGTCTAGACGAGCAAGGTTGATTTTCAGTTTACCGTCACCGATAACAGTTCCTTCTGGAATAGCAGCTTGTGCGGCAGGAGCAGCTGCAGCAGTTGCAACTTCCTCAACTGGGTTAAGCTCTTCTGGAAGAGCCTTGATGCCATCTTTGGCTTCTTTAATGATATTCGCAGCGACTTTATCCACACCTGCATTCGCGTCCATAAGGCGCTCTGTGTAGGCTTGGATCAACATCGGCAAGTTCAGTCCTGTGATGATGGCAAATTTACGTTCTGGATTTTCTCCCATCACGCGGCTAGCTTGGTTGAATGGAGATCCACTCCAAAGGTCAGCCAATACTAGAACCTCATCTTCTGCGTCAAATGCAGCCACAGCGTTGTTGAATTTAGCGTAAAGGTCATCTGGACCTTCATTTGGCATAAAGGTTACAACTTGAACCTTTTCTTGTTCACCAAAGATCATAGATCCTGACTGATGAATACCCGCAGCAAATTCGCCGTGGCTCGCAATAATGATTCCGATACTCATTATTGTCATTCCTCCTTATAAAATGTTTGACTATATGTTTAAGAAAACTTTAAGCCTAACTTTAAGTATAAACCGTTTTCATATAAAAATCAACTACTTTTTCTAAAAAAATGTAAAAGTTTTCATAGAATGACTTTTTAAAAATATTAATATATCAATGTTTTTGGGAGATAAATGAAAATGGTAATGGAAAATTTAATATAAAAATACAGAAAATAAGTCGCTTTTGTGAAAACAAAATGAAAACAAAAAGGAAAGATTGCGACCATGCAATCTTCCCTTTTATAGGAATAAATTTTGTAAAGCGTGGGCAACTCCATCTTCTTCGTTGGTCAGAGGAAGTTGTTCGTCTGCATATGGAAGAAGAGCAGGATTGGCGTTTTTCATAGCATATCCCTTGCTTGCAAATGCCAACATTTCAGTGTCATTATGCTCATCACCAAAGGCGATTAAGTCTTTTTTATCACGATTCATCACATTGAGCAAGTACTCTAGAGCAAAGGCCTTGTTTACACCCTTGGGAGTACACTCGAGGATGTTGAGGGGACCGCCCCATGTATTGATAGCTAGTTGGTGCTGATAAAAACGATTCATTTCGTCCGCTAAAGCGTATTTGTCTTCAGCCCTTGTTTGCAAGAGGATGCAGTTGGGATCTTTGGTTACTCGTTCAGGTTTGAATTGATTTTCTGGCCGGAAGTTCTCTACGCCAAATAGTTTAGGATCTGCAATTTCTTCATTCGGTGTCGTGATATAGAATTTTTTTCGATATTCTCCTGCAATAAAATCAGCCTGGATGTCCTCCGTGCGTTTGACCATGTCTAGGAGGTATTTTTTGTCCAAGGTCAAGCACTTTTCATGCGCCCAAGCCTGTCCTGGTAGATGGGTAAGGGAACCATTAAAGTTAATCATGGGAGTATGCAATTCTAGCTCACGGTAGAAATCTTTTGCCATACGATACGGACGTCCCGTCGTGATGATAACATGGTGTCCTTTTTCTGAAATTTTTTTGATCGTCTCTTTGGTGAAATCGGAGAGCTTGCTTTCACTATTCAGCAGGGTTCCGTCCAAATCGACTGCGATAATTTTGTTAGTCATATAAACCTTCCTAGTCGTTTCCAGATAAGATGTCTTCTATTATATCAAAAAGAAGGAAGAAAAGCAGATAAGAACAAAAACTACAGTTGCTTTGATTTATTAAATAAATCAAACAAACATATTGAAAAGGTGAATGATAAATGATATAATACTCATATTGTTCGTAAAAAACAAAAGGAGATTAAAAATGGACAAACTATTTAAACTAAAAGAGCACGGGACAGATGTCCGTACAGAGGTGCTTGCTGGTTTAACAACATTCTTTGCAATGAGTTATATTCTCTTTGTAAACCCTCAAATGCTTTCCCAAACGGGTATGCCTGTTCAAGGTGTGTTCTTGGCAACGATTATCGGTTCTGTAGTCGGTACTTTGATGATGGCTTTCTATGCTAATTTGCCCTACGCACAAGCACCAGGGATGGGATTGAATGCCTTCTTTACATTTACAGTTGTATTTGGGATGGGCTATACTTGGAAAGAAGCCCTTGGTATGGTCTTCATTTGTGGAATTATTTCACTGATTATTACCTTGACAAATGTTCGTAAAATGATCATCGAATCTATTCCAACAACACTTCGTTCAGCTATTTCCGCTGGTATTGGTGTTTTCCTTGCCTATGTTGGGATTAAGAATGCTGGTCTCTTGAAATTCTCAATCGATCCAGGTACTTATACGGTAGCAGGTGAAGGAGCAGACAAGGCTCAAGCTGCACTTACTGCAAACTCAGCAGCTGTTCCAGGCTTGGTAGACTTCAATACTCCAGCAGTATTGGTGGCTCTTGCAGGTCTGGCTATTACCATCTTCTTTGTTGTTAAAGGCATCAAGGGTGGAATCATTCTTTCTATTTTAACAACGACTGTCCTTGCCATTGCTGTTAATGTTGTGAATTTGTCAGGGATTGACTTTGCTAGCAACAATCTTTCATCAGCGGTTAATGATTTAAGAACTTTGTTTGGTGCTGCTCTTGGTTCAGAAGGTTTAGGATCTTTGATTTCAAACACTTCACGTTTACCAGAAACCTTGATGGCTATTCTTGCCTTCTCACTAACGGATATTTTTGATACAATCGGTACTCTTATCGGTACTGGTGAAAAAGTTGGTATCGTTGCGACAAGTGGGGAAAACCATGAGTCCGCTAAATTGGACAAGGCTCTATACTCTGATTTGGTGGCAACTTCAGTAGGTGCCATTGCAGGTACTTCAAACGTTACGACCTATGTTGAGTCTGCGGCGGGTATCGGTGCTGGTGGACGTACTGGTTTGACAGCCCTAGTGGTTGCGATCTGTTTTGCTCTATCTAGCTTCTTTAGCCCACTTCTAGCGATTGTTCCGACAGCTGCAACAGCACCAATTTTGATCATCGTCGGAATCATGATGCTTTCTAACTTGAAAAATATCCCTTGGGATGATATGGCTGAAGCGGTTCCTGCCTTCTTCACATCTATCTTTATGGGATTCAGCTACTCTATCACACAAGGGATTGCTGTTGGTTTCTTGACATACACCTTGACAAAAGTTGTCAAAGGTCAAGCCAAGGATGTGCACGTGATGATTTGGATTTTGGATGCCTTGTTTATCCTTAACTATATCAGTATGGCGCTATAAATGGTATAATAGGAAAAGGGGAGTCTCCCCTTTTTAATTATAAGGAGGTACATCATGAAAGATAAGACGATTTGGCAAGAGGTTTTGAACAGAGGGAAATGGGTGATCATCCTTTTGGTAGCTTTTGTTCTATCTCAATTTCCCATAGGACTTGCTTTGTTTTTAGCAAACAAACAGTTTCCGATTTTACAGTCAGGGCTCTTAGTAGGTGCTCTATCCATAGTCGTTTTGATTGTATTCATTATTGGTGCACGAAAAACACAACTTGCTACTTTTAATCTATCCTTTTTTAAGGCAAAAGACTTGGCTCGCTTGGTACTGAGTTATCTGGTGATTTTTGCGACAAATCTCTTGGGTTCACTACTGCTTCGACTAACAAATGAGGCAACAACCAGTAACCAATCAATACTGAATGGTTTGGTTCAGAATAGTTCCTTGATTTCAACTTTCTTCCTACTAGTCTTGATTGCGCCAATTTGTGAAGAAATTTTGTGTCGTGGAATTATTCCAAAAAAGATCTTTCGTGGAAAAGAAAAACTTGGCTTTGTTGTTGGTGCAATCGTCTTTGCCTTGCTCCATATGCCAACCAATCTACCTTCTGTGATTATTTATGGAGGGATGTCAACGGTTTTGACCTGGACAGCCTATAAGACTGAGCGTTTGGAGATGTCCATTTTGCTTCATATGATTCTCAATGGTATTGCATTTTGTTTGTTGGCCTTATTGGTATTGATTAGTAGAAATCTAGGTCTATCATTCTAAATCATTGGCCCGCTTGGAAAAGATGAATACTAGCGTGTTCATCTTTTTCTTTTTATGGTAAAATAGAAAGATAATATGGTGAAAAACCTTGAGGGAGTGACCGATATGTCAAGTAAAGCTAATCATGCAAAAACAGCTATTTGTGGAATTATCAATGTAACACCAGATTCTTTTTCGGATGGTGGGCAGTTTTTTGCTCTTGAGCAGGCGCTCCAGCAAGCTCGTAAATTGATAGCAGAAGGAGCGAGCATGCTAGATATCGGTGGAGAATCGACTCGGCCGGGCAGTAGCTATGTTGAAATAGAAGAGGAAATCCAGCGTGTTGTTCCAGTGATTAAAGCTATCCGTGAGGAAAGCGATGTCCTCATTTCTATTGATACATGGAAAAGTCAGGTGGCAGAGGCTGCCTTGGCTGCTGGTGCCAATCTGGTCAATGATATCACGGGTCTCATGGGAGATGAGAAAATGGCGGATGTGGTTGCTAAGGCTGGAGCGAAGGTGGTTATCATGTTTAATCCAGTTATGGCTCGTCCTCAGCATCCTAGTTCGCTCATCTTTCCTCATTTTGGTTTTGGGCAAGCTTTTACAGAGGAAGAGTTAGCTGACTTTGAAAAAGTGCCAATCGAAGACTTGATGGAGGCTTTCTTTGAACATGCTCTAGCGAGAGCGAACCAAGCTGGAATTGCAAGAGAAAATATTCTGCTGGATCCAGGAATTGGCTTTGGTCTGACCAAGAAGGAAAATCTACTCCTTCTACGGGATCTAGATAAACTACACCAGCAAGGCTATCCGATTTTTCTTGGAGTTTCGCGTAAGCGATTTGTCATCAATATCCTGGAGGGAAATGGCTTTGAAGTTAATCCTGAGACCGAACTTGGTTTCCGCAATCAAGACACAGCTTCGGCTCATGTAACCAGTATCGCTGCGAGACAGGGTGTGGAAGTGGTCCGCGTGCATGATGTTGCCAGTCACAGGATGGCAGTTGAGGTTGCGTCAGCCATTCGTTTGGCAGATGATGCAGAAAATCTAGATTTAAAACAATATAAATAAGATGAACGAAATTGAAAACAATCAGTGGATTGCCCACTACCGTACGGACCAACCGCATTTTGGTTTGGAGCGAATGGTGGAACTCCTAGCTCTGCGAGGCAATCCCCATCTCAAACTTAAGGTCATCCATATCGGGGGGACCAATGGCAAGGGGTCTACCATTGCTTTTTTGAAAAAGATGCTGGAAAAATTAGGACTGAGAGTTGGGGTGTTCAGCTCGCCCTATCTCATTCATTACACAGACCAGATTAGCATCAATGGGGAATCCATCCCCGAAGCGAGGCTGGAGGCCCTCATGGCAGACTATCAGTCTTTGCTTGAGGGGGAGAAGAGCGCTGTTTTACAAGGAACGACCGAGTTTGAGATTATCACTGCCCTAGCCTATGATTATTTTGCTGCTGAAAAAGTTGATGTGGCCATCATGGAAGTCGGCATGGGTGGACTTCTGGATAGCACCAATGTCTGTCAGCCCGTCCTGACAGGAATTACGACTATTGGCTTGGACCATGTAGCTCTACTTGGTGATACTATAGAGGCCATAGCAGAACAGAAGGCTGGTATTATCAAACAAGGTATTCCATTAGTGACAGGTCATATTGTTCCTGAAGCCTTGACTGTGATAGACTATATTGCAGAAGCTAAAAATGCGCCTAGACTTGCCTATGGGAGTGATTATCAGGTTTGTCATCAAGAAAGCGTGGTAGCGGGTGAAATCTTTGATTATACCAGTTCTGTCAGACAAGGTCGCTTTCAAACAGGTCTGCTTGGATTACATCAGATAGAGAATGCGGGGATGGCCATAGCTTTACTTGATACTTTTTGTCAAGAAGATGGACGGGAGTTGGCAAGTAATGACTTGGTTGATCAAGCTTTGAAAGAAACCAGATGGCCAGGGCGTTTGGAGGTTCTGTCTAGCGAACCTATGATGATTTTGGATGGGGCCCACAATCCCCATGCTATCAAGGCTTTATTAGCAACCTTACAAGAACGCTTTGCGGATTATCATAAGGAAATCCTCTTTACCTGCATCAAAACCAAGGCTTTGGAGGATATGCTGGACTTGCTAGGGGAAATGCCAGATACCGAGCTTACCCTTACACATTTTGACGATAGTCGGGCGACGGATGAAAGCGTGCTGAAAGAGACAGCCAAGTCTAGAAATCTCAATTACCAAAGTTGGCAGGATTTTCTAGAGCAGAAATTGACAGATAAAAATGAAGAGAAACAAACAGTTAGGATTGTCACAGGTTCCTTGTATTTCTTGAGCCAAGTGAGAGCCTATCTGATGGAGAGGAAGAACGAGAATGGATACACAAAAGATTGAAACGGCTGTAAAAATGATTATCGAGGCTGTTGGTGAGGACGCTAACCGCGAGGGCTTGCAGGAAACACCTGCTCGTGTAGCCCGTATGTACCAAGAGATTTTTTCAGGTCTTGGTCAGACTGCGGAGGAACATTTGTCAAAATCCTTTGAGATTATTGATGACAATATGGTAGTGGAGAAGGATATCTTTTTCCACACTATGTGTGAGCACCACTTTTTGCCCTTTTATGGGAGGGCGCACATTGCCTATATTCCAGATGGTCGGGTGGCAGGCCTGTCTAAGCTAGCCCGTACGGTTGAAGTTTATTCTAAAAAACCACAGATTCAAGAACGGCTGAATATCGAAGTGGCCGATGCCTTGATGGACTATCTGGGGGCTAAGGGAGCCTTTGTTGTCATTGAGGCCGAGCATATGTGTATGAGCATGCGTGGTGTCAGAAAACCAGGTACTGCGACTTTGACAACAGTCGCTCGTGGTCTATTTGAAACAGATAAAGACCTCCGAGACCAGGCTTATCGTTTAATGGGACTATAATACCCTTCGAAAATCAAATTCAAACCACGTCAGCTTCTATCTGCAACCTCAAAACAGTGTTTTGAGCAGCCTGCGGCTAGCTTCCTAGTTTGCACTTTGATTTTCATTGAGTATAAAAAGAATCCGCTTTGGGCGGATTTTTCTAGAAAGGACTAGTTATGGATCAACTGCAGATTAAAGATTTGGAAATTTTTGCCTATCATGGTCTTTTCCCTAGTGAGAAGGAATTGGGGCAGAAGTTTGTTATTTCCGCAAGCTTATCCTATGATATGACCAAGGCGGCGACAGACTTGGATTTAACAGCTTCTGTCCATTACGGAGAATTGTGTCAGCAGTGGACGACTTGGTTTCAGGAAAGCACTGAGGATTTGATTGAAACGGTAGCCTACAAACTGGTTGAACGTACCTTTGAGACTTATCCTCTTGTCCAAGAGATTGAGTTGGAACTAAAAAAACCGTGGGCTCCAGTGCATTTACCATTGGATACCTGCTCGGTGACCATTCGCCGTCGCAAACAACGGGCCTTTATCGCTCTGGGAAGTAATATGGGAGATAAGCAAGCAAACTTGGAAAAAGCCATTGACAACCTGCGAGCTCGTGGCATCCATATTCTCAAAGAGTCCAGTGTTTTGACGACGGAACCTTGGGGTGGTGTGGAACAGGATAGCTTTGCCAATCAGGTGATTGAAGTAGAAACCTGGCTACCGGCTCCAGTCTTGTTAGAAACATTATTAGCCATTGAGTCAGAAATGGGACGGGTTCGAGAGGTGCATTGGGGGCCTCGCTTGATTGATTTGGACTTGCTCTTTGTGGAGGACCAAGTCATCTATACAGACGAACTCATCTTGCCTCATCCTTATATAGCAGAACGCCTCTTTGTTCTTGAGCCGTTAGTGGAAATAGCTCCCCATTTTATCCATCCGATCCTAAAGCAACCAATTCGATACTTGGTTGACCAGTTGGAGCAAGGAAATGCCTAAGCTTTCCGAGACCTATAGCAAGTGGAAGAGTATCGGGGAGGGACTACTTGCTATTGTTTTAGGGCTTCTCTTGATTCGTTTTGGACAAGTCATTCCGCGAATGGGGTACCAGTTGCTGATGGGTTACTTTTCCTTGTCAGCAGTTTGGCACTTGTTGACTCGCTGGTTTCAGGATAAAAAACGTCGGGAAAATATCTTTGTAACCTTGGGCAAGCTGGCGGTTGCGGCTCTCGTGTTTGACTCTATCATCTTGCAAGACCTTGCCCTCTATCTCTTGGTCTTTATCATTGCGAGCTACCAGCTGTTTACGGGCATCATTAGTCTTGTGACCTGGTCTCTCTATCGAAAAAATGCTATTCATCCTCGACTCCATCATCTCTTCGATGCTGTATGGATGATAGGATTCGGTCTTTATAGCATCTCTCCTTTTCACGATGCAGCGAATTTTGAATTGCTCTTGCTTGGGTTTTACTTGCTCATGCTAGGAGCCAGTAGCCTCCGGGACGGTTTCTTTTTTGAAAAAATAGAAAACAATCCCAAGCTGAAACGACGAATGCGAATGACCTTGCCGATCTTTGTGACAGCGCTGATCCCTATTAGTACCTTGCGAAAACTAAATGAGTGGCTGGCAAATCATGAAAGTCAAGAAGGGGAAGTTCATTCAGAAAGAAAAAATGACCAGGCGGTTGATCTGGAAATTTTTGTTCATACCTCAGAAACCTCCTTCTTCCTTGCTATGGGACATGTGGATATTTGTTATCAAGGGCAGGTTATTTCCTATGGTTCCTATGATCCCCACTCGGAGCGTTTATTCGGCATGGTTGGAGATGGTGTTTTGTTTAAGGCCAATCGGGAAAAATACATCGAGCTCTGTAAGAGGGAAAGTCAGAAGACCTTGTTTGCTTATGGCCTGAGTTTGACGGAGCAACAGAAAGCAGCTATCCAAGCGCGTTTAGCGGAGATAGAAGACCTGTTAATTCCTTGGGAACCAAGCTCGCAGTTGATGAAAAGAAGAGAGGGAGAGGTAAAGCATACCTACTCCTACCAACTAAAAGAGGAAGCAGATGCGACCCTCTATAAATTCAGCTCATCCGAGTTTAAGACCTACTTTGTTCTCAGTACCAATTGTGTTCTGCTAGCAGACTCTATCGTGGGAAAAGCTGGAACTGATATATTGAGTCCCCAAGGTTTCATTGTGCCAGGGACTTATCAGGATTACCTTGACTTAGAGTATACAAAACCAAATGGTCTAGTTGTTAGTCGATCCATTTATTAGAAAAAGAAAACTCTAGTTCATCAGCAGTTTGTGCCGAAAAGCTAGAGTTTTTAAAATAGGTCATTTTCTTCTGGAAGGAGGATGGTTTCTCTGCCGTCTAGGTCTAAAACAAGGACCCTAGGCGGGTAAAGCGGATCGAAAGGATGATTGAAATCAAAATCGATGCTAGTCGGAAGGTGCTGACTAGAAAAATGGAAGGTGATGGTCCCCTTATTGTTGAGCAGTTGAAACTCAAGTTCTTCTTCTAGTTCAAAGACATTTTTCAGGAAATGATCGATAATATACCATAAAGAGTCAATGACATCATCAGGCAAGCTGGTCACGACACCAAAACTAGCGGATCGTCTCTGTGTATTTGTAAAAGCCATGTTTTCCTCCCCCTTTTATTTTCCTTATCATACAGCAAAATGTCTTAAAAATCAAGAAATCGTAATCGCTTTTTCAAAATGGGAATAAACTGTGAAATTTTTTCAAAGTTTCTCTAAAAAATACTTGAAAGTGTTTACAATAAGTGATAAAATGGAGTAAGTAGATGCGTGAAAGCGAAATTTTCATTATAGAAAGGAAACGGAATGAACACAGATGATACAGTAACGATTTATGACGTCGCCCGTGAAGCAGGAGTTTCGATGGCAACAGTTAGCCGTGTCGTTAATGGCAACAAGAATGTTAAAGAGAACACTCGAAAAAAAGTCCTAGAAGTGATTGATCGCTTGGACTATCGTCCCAATGCGGTAGCACGTGGTTTGGCTAGCAAGAAAACAACGACAGTCGGAGTTGTGATTCCGAACATTACCAATGGTTATTTCTCAACACTTGCTAAGGGAATTGACGACATTGCTGAAATGTACAAGTATAACATTGTCCTTGCAAATAGTGATGAGGATGATGAAAAGGAAGTTTCAGTGGTCAACACTCTCTTTTCAAAACAAGTCGATGGGATTATCTTTATGGGCTATCACTTGACTGAAAAGATTCGTTCAGAGTTTTCTCGTTCACGGACACCGGTTGTTCTTGCTGGTACTGTGGATGTAGAACACCAACTTCCAAGTGTAAATATCGACTACAAACAAGCAACGATTGATGCCGTGAGCTATCTTCTCAAAGAAAACGAAAAGATTGCTTTTGTGAGTGGACCACTCGTCGATGATATCAATGGCAAGGTTCGTTTGATTGGTTACAAGGAAGCCTTGAAAAAAGCTGGACATTCTTATAGTGAGGGCTTGGTCTTTGAATCAAAATACAGCTATGATGATGGCTATGCCTTGGCAGAACGCTTGATTTCATCACAAGCTACAGCCGCAGTTGTAACAGGTGATGAATTGGCAGCAGGTGTGTTGAATGGTTTGGCTGACCATGGTGTATCTGTGCCGGAAGAGTTTGAAATCATTACGACAGATGACTCTCAGATTGCACGATTCACTCGTCCAAACTTGACTACTATTGCCCAACCTCTTTATGACTTAGGTGCTATCAGCATGCGTATGTTGACTAAGATTATGCATAAGGAAGAGTTGGAAGAACGTGAAGTTCTCTTACCTCATGGTTTGACAGAGCGCCGCTCTACACGAAAACGTAAATAGAAAAAATCAGGAAATCTCACGATTTCCTGATTTGCTTTCTAGAGAAGAGGTTTATCCTTCCATATAGTCTTTCAAAGCCTGTCCTTTTAGTCCAGCGTTAAGGGCAATTAATAATTTGAGGCGCGCTTTTTGAGCGTTGAGTTCTTTGACAAAGAAAACACCAGCTTGTTGCAACTGTACCCCTCCACCTTGGTAGGCGTAGACAGGTTCAGCAATACCATTAAAACAACGTGAGACCAAGGCGACTGGAATCCCTTTTTGCAGGAGATTTTCCAACTTTTGAGCTGTTTCTTTGGGAACATTGCCTGCTCCAAAGGCCTGAATAACTAAGCCATCCAGCTGTTCCAAGTCTAACATATCAATCAGCTCGTCTGTCATACCGGCATAGGCTGAGATGATGGGAACTAGACCTTGAATATGTTCGAGATCAAACCGGACACGAGGTTCAGCTGTTTTGAAGTAGAGGATTTCTTGCTTCATGATGAGGCCAAGTGGTCCATGTGTTGGGGTTTGAAAGGTGCTGACATTGGTCGTATGAGTTTTGGTAACATACTTGGCTGCGTGGATCTCATCGTTCATGACGACCAGCACACCCTTGTCGGCTGCTTTATCATCACTGGCAACTCGTAAAGCGCTCAGATAGTTATAAACACCATCGCTACCAAGTTCGTTTGAACTACGCATGGCACCTGTTAGAACGATGGGGATGGGCGG
The DNA here is from genome assembly GCF_041432215.1 of Streptococcus sp. 27098_8_70. Lineage (GTDB taxonomy): Bacteria > Bacillota > Bacilli > Lactobacillales > Streptococcaceae > Streptococcus > Streptococcus oralis_CP. The sequence goes on along the minus strand of NZ_JAPVZD010000002.1, from coordinate 170,377 downwards.
AATTTTCATGGTATCAAGGAAGTAAGCTGTTTCTTCTAAGGTATCTGTACCATGTGTGATGACAACTCCATCGTAGTTATCAGCTTCCTCTTTAATCTTATGATAGAGTGCAAGCATATGCTTGGGTTTGATATGAGGGCTTGGCAGATTAAAAAAGTCTAGGGCATGAACCTCAATCCCTTCAAGCGGATTGGAAACATGGTTCATGGGATTTTCCTGGCTAGTTACAACGGCACCAGTGGCGTCTGCTTGCATGGAAATAGTCCCACCTGTATGTAAAACAAGGATTTTCTTAGGCATGATTTAGTCACTCTTTCTGAAATGTGGTATAATCATTGTAACACAAAAGGGGAGAATGGGACAGGATGGAAGTCAAGGCTGTTTTTTTTGATATCGATGGAACGCTAGTCAACGATCGCAAGAGTGTTTTGAAATCCACTAAGGACGCGATTAAGATTGTCAAAGAGCAAGGAGTGCTTGTTGGAGTAGCGACAGGACGAGGGCCGTTTTTTGTCAAGGAATTGATGGAAGACTTGGACCTAGACTTTGCGGTGACCTACAATGGCCAATACATTTTTAATAAAGAAAAGGTGCTCTTTGCAAGTCCGATTGCTAAGTCAAGCCTGCGTCAACTGATTGCTTACGCTAAAAAGGAGCGTAAAGAAATCGCTCTTGGAACCGAGCATGCCGTTGTTGGTTCGAAGATTATGTCATTTGGTCTCGGCTCCTTTTCACAACTGGTTAGTCGTTTTATTCCGACTGTGCTGACAAGAACCGTTAGCCGTTCCTTTAATCGAATGGTTAGCAAGGCAGTTCCTCAAAAGGAAGACGACCTGCTTAACTTGATTAATCAACCCATTTATCAAGTTTTGATGCTGATGACGCCAGAAGAATCTGAGAAGGCAGCAAGTGATTTTGAAGATTTGAAATTAACTCGAAGCAATCCTTTTGCAGCAGATATCATTAACCAAGGAAATTCCAAACTAGAAGGCATTCGCCGAGTCGGGAAAGAATATGGCTTTGATCTCAACCAAGTCATGGCCTTTGGTGATTCAGACAACGATCTGGAAATGTTAGCGGGTGTTGGTATGTCGGTTGCTATGGGAAATGGCAGTAGCAGTGTCAAAGAAGTTGCCAAGCATATTACGGCAAGTAATCAACAAGATGGTATCCACAAGGCGCTCGAGCACTTTGGTGTTTTGGCTTCAGAAAAAGTGTTTGTCAGTCGAGACTACCACTTTAATAAGGTCAAGACCTTCCACCACATGATGGATGAACGAACTCAAGAAGAGCCACAGGCATGGGATGTTGAAGGTGCAACCCACCGCGCAGACTTTAAAATTGAAGAATTAGTAGAGTTTGTTCGCGCAGCAAGTTCTTCAGAGGAAGAATTTCAAGACTCCCTTGCAAGCATGCATGAGGCACTTGATAAGGCGGCAGAGAAAGTGGCGAAAAAGACACCTGCTAAGCAAAATCTGGTCGGTCAAGTGGATGCTTTGATCGACACACTGTATTTCACGTACGGCAGTTTTGTTTTGATGGGAGTGGATCCAGAACGCATTTTTGATATTGTCCATGAAGCAAATATGGGGAAGCTCTTCCCTGATGGAAAAGCTCATTTTGACCCAGTTACGCACAAGATTTTAAAACCGGATGACTGGGAAGAAAAATATGCTCCAGAACCTGCCATCCGACAGGAACTACAACGTCAGTTTAAAGCTTATGAGCGACATAAAGAAAGAAAAAATAAAAAATAAGAGAAAATTCTTTTCCCTGGATGAAAAATTCGGGGATTTTTTGAGCGGAAAAACCGAACAATTTTATATATATCACTAATTATTATTAGCATATTTATACTAGAAAAAGAAAAGAAAAAATGAAAAGATAGTGAAAATAAAATAATAGGAAATTACATTTCTTACAAAGAATAGTTAAAAAGCTAGATATATTAGTAATATATCTAGCTTTTCTTTTGAAAAACATCAAAAAAAAGACAAGTCAAATTATTTGATATTTGAAAGTTGATGTGTTAGAATAAATTCAGAAAGCGAATAAATATAAAATCCTCATGCTGCTATAATATGCTCTTTTTAAAGACAGAAAGTCAACTTGTTTATTTCAGGCCTGTTAACAAGCTGATGTGAAGAATTCACTCTAGTTTTGAGGTTTAGTTATAAAATTGTGCACAATTGCTTTCCAAATTTTTATTATTTTAATTTTCAAGTTTAAAAATTAAAGAATTAAGAGGTTGAAATGAAGAAAAAATATACCTATTTGACAGCTTCTGTTTTAACAGCTGTAACAATGCTTCCAACTTTTGCACCAAGTGAAGCTCACGCTGCTTACAATTGGAATGGAAATAATAGTTACTATACAAGAACTAGCCGCCGTTCAAGCAATCGTACTTCTAACCGTACTACTGCAAATCGTAGTCGCACATCAAACTATACTGTAAGAAGTTATGGCTACAACAGTTATTACCCAAGCTATAACTATGGCTACAACAGTTATTACCCAAGCTATAACTATGGATATGGTAGCTATTACCCAAGTTACAACTACGGTTACAATAATTGGAGTAACTACTATGGCTATGACAACAGTAGCAACTACTATGGTTATAACTATTGGAATAATTACAACAACCTTGCTAGCGATGAAAACTATATTTACTGGAATGGCAATCACTACTACCGTATGAACGACGGTAGCTACCGTATTTATCGTAACGGTCAGTGGAAACCTTTGACAAACAATAGTAATAACAACTCATCTACTAACAACTTGGAAAACGACCCACACTATCGTTATGAAAATGGTTACCATTACTATGTATTGGACAATGGTGATTATTACTACTACCAAAATGGTAAGTGGGTATTGGTGAAAGATTCTGCTGATACAACACCAGCACAACCGGCAACACCTGCTGAACCAAAACCAGCACAACCAACAACTCCGGTTGAGCCAGCACAACCAAGCCAACCTGAAGTTCCTGCTCCAACGCCAGCAGAACCAGAGACTCCAACACCAGCTCCTAGTGATAAACCTGAAGAGCCAACAACACCAGCTGAGCCAAAACCAGAACAACCAGCAACTCCAAGTGTTGACCTACCAGAAAATCCACCAATTAATGGTGCTGATAGTGAATTTGATCCATTCAAGCCATCAACAGAAACGCCAGCAGAACCAAAACCAGAAACACCAGCAACTCCAGCTATCCCAACAACACCAGGTTTGGTAACGACTGATGAACCAAGTGAAAACCAAATCCCTGATTATGTTGAAAAACCAGCTGAAGGATTGGAACACTTGGCTTGGGCACCAAATGGACAAACTCCAAAATTGGTTTACCCACCAGGTAAACCAGGTGATGCAGTCCTCAAGAATGATAAAAACTACTACTTCGACGGTAGTGCACATTACTACTATGTACCATCTAACTCAGAGCGTACAGGTTACTCAGCATACTGGAAGTGGCTTGGAGGAAAATGGAAACTTCAAGGGATGACTGATCCAAACGATCCAGCTCGTGATCCAAAACTTCACGAAAACACTGCTGATGACGAGTACATGTACAGTGACAAGAACTCAAGCGTGAAACTTTACTCAACTAACTTGGTAACGACTGCTAAAGCAGGTCAAGCATTGCCATTCAAGAATGTTGAAGAGTTCAAAAACTATGTCATCGAAAAAATGAATCCTAAGTTCCTTGATAACTCTGGTTGGGATGCTAAAGTTGAGTGGGAAATCGAAGATCCAGAAATCTTTGAGAAGACGAAAGAAAACCCATACGCTAAGGACTATGTCTTGATTGCAAATCTCAAGAGTGGTGTCGAAGACAAGAAATACAGTGATGTAGAATTTGGCTATGTGAAGTTTGTTTACCGTGTTGAAGCAACAAACGATACAAACTATGACTATGTTTCAAAAGCGAAAGAAGCTTTCGCTAAAATCAATGAAGAGCGTAAAGCTCAAGGATTGAAAGAATTGACTTGGTCTGAAGACATTTATCAAAATCAAGCACTTCCAAAAGTAAATGAAATTTCACGTCAATACGATAGTACAGGCTTTGTGGGACGTCGTGATGAAGATGCTGCTGTTGTCGTTAAGAAATGGGCAAACAGTGGTTTGAGAGACTTGCTTCTCGATCCGAATGTCACTGAAGGAGCTGTAGCAGCAGTAGTTGATGGAAACGGTGTATACTACTGGGCATACAGTTACAAATAATTCAATCTTTTGAGATTGACTACTTTCTAAATAAGATTGAGGCTTTAAACTATTGTTTAAAGCCTTTTTCTGACCCAATCAGGACAAACAAAAAGGAGCTCAAGGCTCCCTTTTTTAATGTTTACAATGTTTTTTCTCTTTCTCTCACGACCAGTAAATCGACTTTTGCATGGCGGAGAATGTACTCAGATGAAGAGCCAACCAAGAGGCGTTCAAAGGCATTGAGCCCTGTTGCACCAACGAGAATCAGGTCGACATTTTCTGCGTCTGGAATAGTACGGGCAAGGAGGGTTTTTGGATTTCCCATTTCGATGACGATGTGAATATCGGTCACACCAGCATCTCTTGCACGCTTTTCGTACTCCTTCATCAGACTTTCAGCATCGACTTGGAGTTCTTCGTAAACTTCAGCATCAAAGGTAGACACGCTTTGAAGAGCGCGTGTGTCGATAACATGAGCAATGGTGAGCTTGGATTCGTTGCGTAGAGCAGTGTAAACACCTTTGACGAAAGCCAAGTCCGCTTCTTTAGAACCATCAATTGCGACCATAACATTTTGGTAACGTTGTGCCATAATGAAACCTCCTGAAATTTTCTTACTGTTATTGTAACCCTTTTCACTAAAGAAGTAAAGTAAAAATCATATTTAAATAAATATTATCGGAGATTCGATTTGGTGGAGATATGTTAAAATAAAAGAAAACGAGCTAGTAGGAAACACAGTAAAGGGGATGAGAAAGTATGAAAGATTTTGTTCAGACTTTTAAAAAAATAAGTTTTCTTTATCATGGAATTATCCTTGCGTCACTTGTAGGTGAAGTAGTGATGCTTTGGCAACTGGAAAGAGTTGTGCCCGTTCTCTATCCAGGTTTTGTTGGATTTCTTCTCTTTCACCTAGTCTACCACATCATTTTATTTGTGATTGCAAAGAGAAGTGGTCGCTTGGACTATTTAGTCACGTGGGGGCTCTTTCTCATGTTTAATCTTTTGTATGATTCCTTTTTAGCGCTGATCTTTCTAGGTTTGTCTTTTGGTATGTGAGAAAATGCTTCTGTATTCTAGTTGTTTAGACGGTGAAAACCTAGTCGTTGTGAGTTTTTTCTTTGCTTGCTCATTTCAGGAAACTTGTCGCAATCCCTTTCTAGTGGTATAATGTTACTATCCTGATGAATTGAGGAAAAAAGATGAAAGAATTTAACAAGTCTAGTAAGTTAGAGCATGTGGCTTATGATATTCGTGGTCCGGTTTTGGAAGAAGCCATGCGGATGCGCGCAAATGGTGAAAAGATTTTGCGTCTAAATACAGGGAATCCTGCTGAGTTTGGTTTTACAGCACCTGATGAAGTCATTCATGATTTGATTATGAATGCGCGTGATAGTGAAGGGTATTCTGACTCCAAAGGGATCTTCTCGGCCCGCAAGGCCATCATGCAGTATTGCCAACTGAAGAAATTTCCCGATGTGGACATTGATGATATCTACCTTGGAAATGGTGTCAGTGAGCTGATTGTTATGTCCATGCAAGGGCTTTTGGATAATGGCGATGAGGTCTTGGTGCCTATGCCAGACTATCCTCTCTGGACAGCCGCGGTCAGCCTAGCTGGGGGAAATGCCGTTCACTATATCTGTGATGAAGCTGCAGAATGGTACCCTGATATTGACGATATCAAGTCAAAAATTACTTCCAACACTAAGGCAATCGTCCTTATCAATCCAAATAATCCAACTGGAGCCCTTTATCCTAAGGAACTCTTGTTGGAGATTATTGAGATTGCTCGTCAAAACGATTTGATCATCTTTGCGGATGAAATTTATGATCGCATGGTGATGGATGGGCATGTGCATACGCCTGTGGCAAGCTTGGCACCTGATGTTTTCTGTGTCAGCATGAATGGTTTGTCAAAATCTCACCGTATCGCTGGTTTCCGTGTAGGATGGATGGTCTTGTCTGGTCCTAAGCACCATGTCAAGGGCTATATCGAAGGTCTCAATATGCTGTCCAATATGCGTCTTTGCTCTAACGTTTTGGCCCAGCAAGTCGTACAAACTTCACTAGGTGGGCACCAGTCAGTGGATGAATTGCTCCTTCCTGGTGGACGGATTTACGAGCAAAGAAACTTCATTTACAATGCCATCCAAGATATTCCAGGTTTGTCTGCGGTCAAGCCAAAGGCGGGTCTTTATATCTTCCCTAAAATTGACCGCAATATGTACCGCATCGATGATGATGAACAGTTCGTTCTTGATTTCTTGAAGCAGGAAAAGGTTCTCTTGGTTCATGGTCGTGGTTTTAACTGGAAGGAACCAGACCATTTCCGTATCGTTTACCTTCCTCGTGTGGACGAATTAGCGCAAATCCAAGAAAAGATGACACGTTTCTTGAGTCAGTATCGTAGATAAGGCTTTCATAGGGAAAAGCAGGAAACATTTCCTTAGAGCTATTGACAAATAGATAAGAATCAGATAGAATAGTAAAGTATGTTTAGTAACTGATCACTTTATAGCCGGCTAAACGAATACAAAATCTATGAGGAGGTATTCATCGTGAAACGTACTTATCAACCAAGTAAACTTCGTCGTGCGCGCAAACACGGATTCCGTAACCGTATGTCAACTAAAAACGGTCGTCGCGTATTGGCAGCTCGTCGTCGTAAAGGACGCAAAGTTTTGGCTGCTTAATCCAAACGAATTCAACAAAGAAGTCAGTAGGAACTCGAGTCTACTGGCTTTTCTTTTTATCCTACATAGTGAACTGTCCACGAAATCGGTCATTTTAGATGAAACTCATGGAGGGCTCGTTTAAAAGGTCACATACAAAAAACTCAAAACCAGATATAAGTTACTGATTTTGAGTTTTTGTTTATTCTTTTAAGTGATAAGAGTAGCTAGCGATAACGACGTCTTCATGCCATCTGAGAGCGTATTTTAGTTTAAGGCTCATTTGATTGTGCAGGATATTTTGCCAAGGCTTGTTAGGGATAAACTGTGGGACAAGGACTGTAACAGTGTAGTTTTTTTGCTTAGCTTCTTGGGCGATTCGTTTGACATACTTAACGCTAGGGGTGATGATGTCGCGGTAGCTAGTATTGATATTCTTCAGAGTGATACTTGGAAAGTAATCGGCAAATTCCTGAAGAATTTCTTGGTCTTTTTCTGCCGTTTCTTTAGTAGAAATGTGCATGGCTAACACTTCGTCACCGATACTTTGAGCGTAGTTAATGGCTCCAACACTTACTCGAGTAACATTTCCTACTAGGACAAGGACAAGATTGCCGTCATAAGTGCGCTTTTCAATTCCTTCGTAGAGTCGCAGTTGTTTTGCCACTTTTTGGTAATGGCTGTGAATGGACAAAAAGAGGAAGGTTAAGACTAGGATAATTGGGAAGAATGGCCAGATATCACCCAGTCTGAAGAGGAGTAAAATGAGAACGATAGCATAACAAATGATGGCCCCAAGGATATTAGCAAAGGCAGGTTTTAAGAAGTTTGCTCCTTTTTCCTTTTTCCAATGGCGAATCATCCCAGTCTGAGAGAGGGCAAAGGGAACGAAGACCCCGATAGTATAAAGAGGAATCAAGCGTTCAGTATTCCCATTAAAAATGAGAAGAAGGATCATAGCTCCAAAAGCCAGAGTTAAGATACCGTTGGAGTAGCCAAGGCGATCCCCTTTTTCCATAAAGAGATGGGGCATGTACTTGTTTTTAGCCATATTGTATGCCAGCATAGGGAAGGCTGAAAAGCCAGTATTTGCAGCTACAGCTAGAATCAAGGCTGTTGAGAACTGGAAGAGATAGTAGCTAGCATGACCAAAGAATGAATCACCAAGAATACCCTTGGCCATTTGCGAGAGGATGGTTTCTCCATTTTGAGGAGTGATACCCATCCAGTAGTTTAGGAAGGTAATGCCTGCAAAAAGAAATCCTAAAATCAAGGACATGATGGTCAAGGTTTGAGCAGCATTCTTTTCTTTCGGAGTTTTGAAAAATGGTACCGCATTTGAAATAGCCTCAACCCCTGTCAGAGAGGCAGAGCCACTGGTAAAGGCTCTCAATAGGAGAACGATGGAAAGGCTCGGAACAGTTTGTCCAATGGTTGAAGTCGCCTGATAGTTTAGGGAACCTGTGAATAGTTGAAAGAACCCATAAAGCAAGAGAAAGACGGTACTGAAGATAAAGAGGTAGACGGGAATCATCAGAGAGCTGGCAGATTCTTTCAATCCTCTTAAATTCAAGAGCATGAGCAGGCAGACTAGGAAAATAGAGATATGAAGATTATAGGGATGGAGGGCAGGGATGGCTGCAGTAATAGCATCAGCTCCAGAAGCAACGGATACGGCTACTGTCAGCATATAGTCAACAAGGAGGCTGCCCCCTGCAATCAAGCCCAGTTCAGGGGAAAGATTTTCCCGAGTGACCATATAAGCTCCTCCACCTTGAGGATAGGCGTGGATGATTTGACGATAGGAAATGGTCAAACTAGCGAGGAGTAAGAGGACAAAAATACCGATAGGGAGGCTCCACCAAATAGCGAGAGGAGAGAGACTGACTAAAACGAGAATGACTTGTTCAGGTCCATAGGCAATAGAAGACAGGGCATCACTGGATAACATTGCAAGTGCCTGCATTTTTCCAAGTAATCCCCCTTCGCCGTCTGTGAGAGACTTGAGTGGTCGACCGATAAAGGTATATTTTAATTTTCTAAACATTTTCTTTTCCTTTGCTGAAAATTTCAATAAGTGTTATTATACTGCTTTGAAAAAATGCAGTCAAGGGAGAATGATCGGTATTAGAATATTTTTACAAGCCGGGGGATGCTATTTTTGGTATAATAGATGGAAGAAAATGAGGTTAGAAAAGATGATTTTTGATACGCACACACATTTAAATGTAGAAGAATTTGCAGGACGTGAGGCAGAAGAAATCGCCTTGGCTGCTGAGATGGGTGTGACACAGATGAATATTGTTGGTTTTGATACACCGACCATTGAGCGAGCCCTAGAATTGACAGATGAGTATGAGCAACTCTACGCAACTATTGGCTGGCATCCGACGGAAGCAGGGACTTACACAGACGAGGTCGAAGCTTACTTGCTTGAAAAACTAAAACATCCCAAGGTCGTTGCCTTGGGGGAGATTGGTCTGGACTACCATTGGATGACAGCACCTAAGGAAGTGCAGGAGCAGGTTTTTCGCCGTCAGATTCAGTTGTCTAAGGATTTGAATTTGCCTTTTGTGGTCCATACCCGTGATGCGCTAGAAGATACTTATGAGATTATCAAGAGCGAGGGCGTTGGTCCTCGTGGTGGCATCATGCACTCATTCTCAGGTTCTTTGGAGTGGGCTGAGAAGTTTGTCGAGCTTGGCATGACCATTTCTTTCTCAGGTGTAGTGACCTTTAAGAAAGCGACGGATATCCAAGAGGCTGCTAGAGAACTTCCGTTAGACAAGATTTTGGTAGAAACGGATGCGCCCTATCTGGCTCCTGTTCCTAAACGTGGCCGTGGAAACAAAACAGCCTACACACGATACGTGGTGGACTTTATCGCCGACTTGCGTGGGATGACGACCGAGGAATTAGCAGCTATAACAACTGCAAATGCAGAGCGTATCTTTGGATTGGATAGCAAGTAATGAAAGAAAAAATTTCCCAAGTCATCGTGGTCGAAGGTCGCGATGATACGGCCAATCTCAAACGTTACTTTGACGTAGAGACCTACGAAACACGAGGTTCCGCAATAAATGACCAGGATATAGAACGCATTCAGCGCCTGCATGAACTGCATGGAGTCATTGTCTTTACAGATCCAGATTTTAATGGGGAACGCATTCGTCGCATGATTATGACGGCCATTCCAACAGTCCAGCATGCCTTTCTCAAGCGAGATGAGGCTGTTCCCAAATCCAAGTCCAAGGGACGTTCTCTGGGAATCGAACACGCCAGCTATGAAGACCTAAAAACAGCGCTGGCTCAGGTGACAGAGCAATTTGAAAACGAGAACGAGTTTGACATCAGTCGTGCTGACTTGATTCGCCTAGGTTTCCTAGCGGGAGCAGACAGCCGTAGACGCCGAGAGTATCTAGGCGAACAGCTCCGCATCGGTTATTCCAATGGAAAACAACTCCTCAAGCGCTTAGAGTTATTTGGAATAACCTTGGCAGAAGTGGAAGAAGTGATGGCTAAGTATTCAGACTAACGGAGTCAGAAATGAAAAAAGTGATTATTACGGGTGGCAATAGTGGTATTGGCTACCAGTCTGCTAAACAGTTGGCTGAAAATGGCTGGTCGGTAACTCTCTTTTGTAGACGGAAAGAAGCGGTTGAGCAAGCTTGTGAGGAAATTCGTCAGCAGACAGGAAATCCACATGTAGATTATATCTTGGTTGATTTATCTGAGATGGAAAGTGTCAAGGAAGCGGTAGAACAGTATATCCAAAGAGAAGAGACTTTAGATGTTTTAATGAACAATGCGGCTGATTTTGACTTATCGGTCAAAAAGCCAATCCTGACTAGGGAGGGATTAGAAAAGCAATTTGCGACCAATGTGGTTGCTCCCTTTTTACTTTCTACCTTGTTGAGGGGCTTGTTAGAAAAGTCAGAAAGTGGTCGGATTATTAATATTTCTTCCCAAGGGCTGATGCTTTATCCCTTCATGAAGCTTGATTTTGAAAATTTAGCTGGTCAAAAACATTATAGTCCTGCTAAGACCTATTATCAGAATAAACTGGCCTTGTTGATGCTGTCGCATTATATGCGGAAACATTGGAAAGGTGTCAAGGTTCAGGCAATCCGTGTGACCAATGTCAAAGTTGATATGCGTCGCTATGATCACCTCAGCACTTTTATGAAAAATTTGTATAAAATCAAGTCAAGATTTTCAATTAGCCCTGAAGAAATGGCCAAAGTCTACACAGCCTTATCTACAGAAGATGGATATGACGGGTTTTTGTATGACGAGAAATGTAGGGAAGTAAAAGCAAATACACCTGCTTACGAAGAAGAGGAGCAAGAAAAACTCTATTCTTTGCTTGAGCACCTGACTTTCTCAAGAGACAATCCATAAAGGATGAGAAAAATAAATTTCATGGACTGCTTCAATAGTGGAAAGAAATTCAGATATTTAACTCTGTTTGGAGTGACCTTGGCCGAAGTGGAAGAAGTGATGGAAAGTTATGATAATAGCTAAGCACTCCCAAAATACCAGGGGAATGTGTTACAATAGAGGTAGTAATTAAAGAGAATAAATGATTTTCTTAAAAGATAATGAATGAAAATTAAAACAATATGCATTGATTTTTTGACATCAAGAGGCGATCTAAACAGTTGGCCCTGTTTGGAATGACTTTGACGGAAGGTAAAGTCTTCATAAAAATGGTGAAAGGAAACGATATGGCAAACAGAAGCTATATTTATTTAAAAAACGGGAAAGATGTACGTATTTTAACGGAGGGAGTTTACACCATTCCTTATTTTTGGCAATTATTTTGGGATGAAAAAGATGTGCGAATGCCTAATATTCTATGGAAGAAATTTAATATCTTACTTCCTATTGAAAAATTCCAGAAAAAGGCCACCCAAAACCGCTCCTTTTTAGAAAAGAACGCTCCTCAGACCTTGCAACTATATGATGATTTTGTTCGCTATATTCTTGCAAATGTCAAAGCAGGTGACATGCTAGGGTTTGATATTTTAGAAGTTGCTGATATGGATGGGTTGACTACAGCTTCGCGTAAGCTTATAAAAAATATCCGAGCCATTCAGGAAAATCAACCCCAAGAATTGGATTTTTCTTTAACAGAAAAGAACGTAATTTGGTCTGCTATGGGATTTCCTGATTATTATGCCTCAAAATTATTGCCAGAAGATAATATTCTAGACTCGGTTGCATACCAAGATGAGTTGAAGAAAATGCAAGGCCCAAAAGATAATCAAGAACAAGACCAAGAAGAAAAACAAGCACAGGGTCAAGAAGAGAACCAAGAACAACATCAAGAAGACGAGCAAGCAACACGTAAAGAAGATGAGCAAGTGCAAGGCCAAGAAAATAAGCTAGCACCACGCAAAGAAGATGAGCAAGTGCTTGATGAGACTGGTGCCGAATCTAAAGATGACGAGTACCATATACCTTTGAGATTTTGGTTTCTCTTGGTGCTGGTAATTATTTGGGTTTATAGATTGTTTTTAGCTAACAAATAGAAAAGAGAATAAATGAGAATTGCAGATTATAGCGTGACCAAGGCAGTGCTGGAGCGTCACGGTTTTACCTTTAAAAAGTCCTTCGGGCAAAATTTCTTGACCGATACCAATATCCTTCAAAAAATCGTGGATACGGCTGAAATTGATGACCAGGTTAATGTCATCGAGATTGGGCCAGGAATTGGTGCTTTGACGGAGTTTTTGGCTGAGCGTGCGGCAGAGGTTATGGCCTTTGAGATTGACCACCGTTTGGTACCGATTTTAGCAGATACCCTGCGTGATTTTGACAATGTGACAGTAGTCAACGAGGACATTCTCAAAGTTGACTTGGCCCAGCATATCCAGAATTTCAAAAATCCCGACCTGCCAATCAAGGTAGTAGCCAACTTGCCTTACTACATTACGACTCCTATTCTCATGCACTTGATCGAGAGTGGCATTCCCTTTAGTGAGTTTGTCGTCATGATGCAAAAAGAAGTGGCGGACCGTATCTCAGCACAGCCAAATACCAAGGCTTATGGTAGTTTGTCTATTGCTGTGCAGTATTATATGACAGCCAAGGTTGCCTTCATCGTGCCTCGTACGGTCTTTGTGCCAGCCCCAAACGTGGACTCAGCCATTTTAAAAATGGTGCGCCGCCCAGAGCCAGCCGTAGCAGTGAAAGATGAATATTTTTTCTTTAAGGTTTCCAAGGCTAGTTTCACCCATCGTCGCAAGACCTTGTGGAACAATTTGACAGGTTACTTTGGCAAGACCGAAGAAGTCAAGGATAAGCTGACCAAGGCCTTGGACCAGGCAGGCTTATCTCCATCTGTGCGTGGTGAAGCTCTCAGCTTAGAAGAATTTGCTAGCCTAGCAGATGCGCTTAAAGGACAAGGGCTCTAAGATGCAAGGACAAATTATTAAAGCCTTGGCAGGCTTCTACTATGTAGAGAGTGATGGCCAAGTCTATCAGACGCGCGCGCGTGGGAATTTCCGTAAAAAAGGCCACACGCCCTACGTTGGGGACTGGGTAGATTTCTCTGCAGAGGAAAATTCCGAAGGTTATATCCTCAAAATTCACGAACGGAAAAATAGCCTGGTCCGTCCGCCTATTGTCAATATTGACCAAGCTGTGGTGATCATGTCCGTCAAGGAACCGGACTTCAACAGCAACTTGTTGGATCGGTTCTTGGTTCTTCTGGAACACAAGGGCATCCATCCTATCGTCTATATTTCCAAAATGGACTTGCTGGAGGATAGGGGAGAACTGGATTTTTACGAGCAGACCTATCGTACTATTGGTTATGACTTTGTGACCAGTAAGGAAGAGCTCTTACCTCTGTTGACAGGAAAAGTGACGGTCTTTATGGGGCAGACAGGTGTGGGAAAATCAACCCTCCTCAATAAAATCGCACCGGACCTCAATCTTGAAACAGGAGAAGTCTCAGACAGTCTTGGACGTGGTCGCCATACCACTCGAGCTGTTAGTTTTTACAACCTCAATGGGGGTAAAATTGCGGACACACCAGGCTTTTCATCACTGGATTATGAAGTGTCAACGGCTGAAGACCTCAATCAGGCCTTTCCAGAGATTGCCAGTGTTAGTCGAGACTGCAAGTTCCGTACTTGTACCCATACCCATGAGCCGTCTTGTGCGGTTAAGCCGGCTGTAGAAGAAGGCGCTATTGCAACCTTCCGTTTTGACAACTACCTGCAATTCCTTAGTGAAATTGAAAATCGCAGAGAAACCTATAAAAAAGTCAGCAAAAAAATTCCAAAATAAGGAGAAACCTATGTCTCAATACAAGATTGCTCCGTCAATTCTGGCAGCAGATTATGCCAACTTTGAACGAGAAATTAAACGTCTAGAAGCAACTGGGGCTGAATATGCCCATATCGATATTATGGATGGTCACTTTGTACCACAAATCAGTTTTGGTGCCGGTGTGGTTGAAGCTCTTCGCCCCCATAGCAAGATGGTCTTTGACTGCCACTTGATGGTCGCTAATCCAGAGCATCATTTAGAGGACTTTGCGCGTGCAGGTGCAGATATCATCAGCATTCATGTCGAAGCAACGCCTCATATCCATGGGGCTCTTCAAAAAATTCGTTCTCTTGGTGTCAAACCTTCTGTTGTCATTAACCCTGGTACGCCTGTGGAGGCAATCAAGCACGTTCTTCACCTAGTTGACCAAGTCTTGGTCATGACAGTGAATCCTGGATTTGGTGGGCAAACTTTTCTGCCTGAAACCATGGACAAGGTTCGTGAGTTGGTTGCCCTTCGTGAGGAAAAAGGTTTGAACTTTGAGATCGAAGTCGATGGTGGGATTGATGATCAAACCATTTCTCAAGCTAAAGAAGCTGGTGCTACAGTTTTTGTAGCAGGGTCTTATGTCTTTAAGGGAGATGTCAATGAGCGAGTACAAACTCTCAGAAAACAACTGGACTAGAGTTGCCGTTTTTGCAGGCGGAGACCGAGGTCACTACCGGACGGATTTTGACTGCTTTGTCGGTGTGGATCGAGGATCGCTCTGGGTCTTGGAAGAAGACCTGCCTCTCGCTCTAGCAGTTGGAGATTTTGATTCTGTCACTGAAGAGGAACGTCAGTTGATTCAAAATCAAGCCCTGTGCTTTGTTCAAGCCCAGCCAGAAAAGGATGATACGGATCTGGAATTGGCTCTCTTAACCATCTTTGAGCAAAATCCTCGGGCTCAAGTCACTATATTCGGTGCTCTTGGTGGTCGTATTGACCACATGCTGACCAATGTTTTTCTGCCTAGCAATCCCAAGTTGGCACCCTATATGCGCCAGATAGCGATTGAGGATGGGCAAAACTTGATTGCCTATTGTCCAGAAGGAACCAGTCAACTAGAGCCCCGTTCAGACTACGATTATCTAGCCTTTATGCCAGTTCGGGATAGCCAGCTGACTATTCTTGGTGCCAAGTACGAATTGACAGAGGAAAATTTTTTCTTTAAAAAAGTGTACGCTTCTAACGAATATATAGATAGGGAAGTTTCGGTAACTTGCCCAGATGGCTATGTCGTCGTGCTGCATAGCAAGGACAGGAGGTAGGATGGAGACTGTATTATTACTATTATTAATTGCTAACCTAGCTGGACTCTTTCTGATTTGGCAAAGGCAGGATAAGCAAGACAAGTACCTAGCCAAGAGCTTGGAGGATCAGGCAGACAATCTTTCAGATCAACTGGATTATCGCTTTGAACAAGCCAGACAAGCCAGTCAGCTAGATCAAAAAGACTTGGAAGTGGCTGTCAGCGACCGTTTGCAAGAAGTGCGAATGGAGTTGCACCAAGGCCTGACGCAAGTCCGTCAAGAAATGACAGATAATCTTTTGCAAACTAGAGACAAGACTGACCAACGTCTCCAAGCTCTGCAAGAATCAAATGAGCAACGTTTGGAACAAATGCGCCAGACGGTCGAGGAAAAGTTGGAAAAGACCTTGCAGACGCGCTTGCAGGCTTCCTTCGAGACAGTTTCCAAGCAACTGGAGTCTGTCAATCGTGGTCTTGGAGAGATGCAGACAGTTGCCCGTGATGTTGGTGCACTTAATAAGGTTCTCTCTGGAACCAAGACGCGAGGGATTCTGGGTGAATTGCAACTGGGGCAAATCATCGAAGACATCATGACACCTGCCCAGTACGAACGAGAATTTGCAACGGTTGAAAACTCCAGTGAACGAGTAGAGTATGCCATCAAGTTACCTGGACAGGGTGACCAGGAATATGTTTATTTACCGATTGACTCCAAGTTTCCACTGGCGGATTATTACCGCTTAGAAGAAGCTTATGAAGCAGGCGATAAGGACGAAATCGAACGTTGTCGCAAGTCACTTTTAGCAAGCGTCAAGCGCTTTGCCAAGGATATCAAGAGCAAGTATCTGGCGCCGCCTCGAACGACCAATTTTGGAGTCTTGTTTGTTCCGACAGAAGGACTTTACTCAGAGATTGTTCGCAATCCGGTCTTCTTTGATGATTTGAGACGGGAGGAGCAGATTATTGTCGCGGGTCCAAGTACCCTATCAGCCCTGCTTAATTCCCTATCAGTTGGCTTCAAAACTCTCAATATCCAAAAGAGTGCAGATCATATCAGCAAGACTCTTGCTAGTGTCAAGACCGAGTTTGGCAAGTTTGGTGGCATTCTGGTCAAGGCACAAAAGCATCTCCAACATGCCTCTGGCAATATTGATGAATTATTAAACCGTCGTACCACAGCTATCGAGCGGACGCTCCGTCACATTGAATTATCAGAAGGTGAGCCTGCGCTTGATCTACTCCATTTCCAAGAAGATGAGGAAGAATATGAAGATTAGTCACATGAAAAAAGATGAGCTGTTTGAAGGTTTTTACCTGATTAAGTCAGCTGACCTAAGACAGACGCGTGCTGGGAAAAACTACCTAGCCTTTACCTTCCAAGACGATAGCGGCGAGATTGAAGGGAAGCTCTGGGATGCCCAACCTCATAACGTTGAGGCCTTTACCGCAGGGAAAGTCGTCCACATGCAGGGACGTCGAGAAGTTTATAACAACACTCCTCAAGTCAATCAAATTACTCTCCGCTTGCCTCAGCCTGGGGAACCCAATGATCCAGCTGACTTCAAGGTCAAGTCACCAGTTGATGTCAAGGAAATCCGTGACTACATGTCGCAAATGATTTTCAAGATTGAAAATCCTGTCTGGCAGCGTATCGTTCGTAGTCTCTACACCAAGTATGATAAGGAATTCTACTCCTATCCGGCTGCCAAGACCAACCACCACGCCTTTGAAACGGGTTTGGCCTATCATACAGCAACCATGGTGCGCTTGGCAGATGCTATTAGTGAGATTTATCCTCAGCTCAACAAGAGCCTACTCTATGCGGGGATTATGCTGCACGACTTGGCTAAGGTTTTAGAACTCAGTGGTCCCGATCAGACGGAGTACACAGTTCGAGGCAATCTACTTGGCCATATTGCCCTCATCGATAGTGAAATTACCAAGACAGTCATGGAACTCGGCATCGATGATACCAGAGAAGAAGTGGTGCTACTGCGCCATGTCATCCTCAGCCACCATGGCTTGCTAGAGTATGGAAGTCCAGTCCGACCACGCATTATGGAGGCAGAGATTATCCATATGATTGATAATCTAGATGCCAGCATGATGATGATGTCAACAGCTCTTGCTTTGGTGGACAAAGGAGAGATGACCAACAAAATCTTCGCCATGGACAATCGTTCCTTCTATAAACCAGATTTAGATTAATAATTTAAGAAAAACGAGCATTTTTTACGCAATAATGTTCGTTTTTTTATGTGAATGTGGTATAATGGATAAAATATCAAAATTAAATGGAATGGTAAATAAAAATGAAATTAAGAAGAAGTGATCGGATGGTTGTCATTTCCAACTATTTGATTAATAATCCATACAAACTAACCAGTCTCAATACCTTTGCGGAAAAGTACGAATCTGCTAAATCATCGATTTCAGAGGACATCGTGATTATCAAGCGTGCTTTTGAAGAAATCGAAATCGGCCATATCCAGACAGTGACTGGAGCAGGTGGGGGCGTTATCTTCACACCATCCATCTCTAGCCATGAAGCCAAAGAAATGATCGCAGACTTGCGTGACAAACTTTCAGAAAGCGACCGTATCTTGCCAGGTGGCTACATCTACCTGTCTGATTTGCTCAGTACACCTGCCATTTTGAAAAATATTGGGCGCATCATTGCCAAGAGCTTTATGGACCAAAAAATCGATGCCGTTATGACAGTAGCAACTAAAGGGGTTCCGCTCGCAAATGCAGTTGCCAATGTCCTCAATGTTCCATTTGTCATTGTGCGCCGTGACTTGAAAATTACCGAAGGTTCAACGGTCAGCGTCAACTATGTTTCAGGTTCCAGCGGTGACCGCATTGAGAAAATGTTCCTTTCAAAACGCAGTCTCAAGGCAGGCAGTCGTGTCTTGATCGTGGATGACTTCCTGAAAGGTGGCGGAACTGTCAACGGGATGATTAGTCTCTTGCGTGAGTTTGATT
This sequence comes from Streptococcus sp. 27098_8_70, assembly GCF_041432215.1. Lineage (GTDB taxonomy): Bacteria > Bacillota > Bacilli > Lactobacillales > Streptococcaceae > Streptococcus > Streptococcus oralis_CP. The sequence continues at coordinate 151,933 of NZ_JAPVZD010000002.1, read as the reverse complement.
CAGAGTTGGCTGGTGTCGCAGTCTTTGCAGACAATGCCCAAGAAGAACGTGAAAAGCAGTTCGATTACAAGTCACTCTTGAAAGTAACCAATATTGATGTTAAGAACCAATCCATCGATGTTGAGATTGGAAATATCTTTGACGAAGACAAATAAGAGATAGAACTAAAGGTTGGAACGATTGTCCCAGCCTTTCTTTGCAAATAGAATAGAAAGATGCTTATGAAAACACCATTTATCAGCCGTGAAGATTTAGAAACAATTGTTGCAGAGTTCCCGACTCCCTTTCATTTGTATGACGAGAAGGGGATTCGTGAAAAAGCAAGAGCCGTCAACAAGGCCTTTTCTTGGAATAAGGGATTCAAAGAATATTTTGCCGTCAAGGCCACTCCAACCCCAGCCATCTTGAAAATCCTCCAAGAGGAAGGTTGTGGTGTGGACTGTTCTAGTTATGTAGAGCTCTTGATGAGCCATAAACTGGATTTTCCGGGTTCTGAGATCATGTTCTCTTCTAACAATACCCCAGACCAAGAGTACACCTATGCGCGTGAATTGGGTGCAACCATTAACTTGGATGCCTTTGAAGACATTGAACATCTGGAGCGAGCGGCAGGCATTCCAGAAATCATCTCTTGCCGTTACAACCCTGGAGGCGTTTTTGAGCTAGGAACAGATATCATGGACAATCCCGGGGAAGCTAAGTTTGGCATGACCAAGGATCAGCTTTTTGAAGCTTTTGCCATCTTAAAGGAAAAAGGAGCTAAGACTTTTGGGATTCACTCTTTCCTAGCATCTAATACTGTCACCCATCTCTATTATCCAGAGTTGGCACGTCAGCTCTTTGAATTAGCTGTGGAAATCAAGGAAAAATTGGGCATTTCACTGGACTTTATTAACCTTTCTGGCGGAATCGGTGTCAACTATCGCCCAGATCAGGAGCCAAATGATATTGCGATGATTGGTGAAGGGGTGCGTAAGGTGTATGAAGAAGTCCTTACGCCAGTAGGTCTTGGTCAGGTCAAGATTTTCACTGAATTGGGACGTTTTATGCTGGCACCCCACGGAGTTCTCGTCACAAAAGTCACCCATAAAAAGAAAACCTATCGTACCTATCTAGGTGTGGATGCATCAGCAGTCAACCTCATGCGACCAGCCATGTACGGTGCCTATCATCATATCAGCAATCTGACGCAACCAGACGGACCAGTTGAGGTGGTAGACGTGGTCGGTTCACTCTGTGAAAACAATGATAAATTTGCAGTGAATCGCGAACTACCTCATACAGAAATCGGTGATTTGCTGGTGATTCATGATACAGGTGCACATGGATTCTCTATGGGTTACCAGTACAATGCCAAACTACGCTCGGCAGAAATTCTCTATACCGAAGAAGGAAAAGCCCGCCAAATCCGCCGTGCAGAGCGCCCTGAGGACTATTTCGCAACCTTGTATGGTTTTGATTTTGAACCAGATCATTAAAAGAAATTGAAAATGAAAGTGAAAAACAGATTGCTTTCTAAAAAATAGACAAAAAACCTTGTTTTTCATCTCACTCATGATATAATAAAACTATAAAACGGTTTCAAGGAAGGTGACGATATGTCTGAAGAAACAATTGACTATGGACAAGTGACAGGAATGGTGCATTCGACAGAGAGTTTTGGGGCGGTAGATGGCCCTGGGATTCGGTTTATTGTCTTTTTGCAGGGTTGTCACATGCGTTGCCAGTACTGTCATAACCCTGATACATGGGCTATGGAAACCAATAAATCACGCGAACGGACAGTAGACGATGTCTTGACAGAAGCTCTTCGCTACCGTGGTTTTTGGGGAGACAAGGGAGGAATCACTGTTAGTGGAGGAGAAGCCCTCTTACAGATTGATTTCCTAATTGCCCTCTTTACCAAGGCCAAGGAAAAAGGAATCCACTGTACCTTGGATACCTGTGCCCTTCCATTCCGTAACAAGCCACGTTATCTCGAAAAGTTTAATAAACTCATGGCGGTGACAGACTTGGTTCTCTTGGATATCAAGGAAATCAACGAAGAACAGCACAAGATTGTAACCAGTCAAACCAATAAGAACATCTTGGCCTGTGCCCAGTACCTATCAGATATCGGGAAGCCTGTTTGGATTCGCCACGTGCTGGTTCCAGGATTGACAGATAGAGATGAGGATTTGATCGAACTTGGTAAGTTTGTCAAGACCCTCAAAAATGTTGACAAGTTTGAAATCCTACCTTATCATACGATGGGAGAATTCAAGTGGCGTGAACTTGGGATTCCTTATTCGCTTGAAGGGGTCAAACCTCCAACAGCAGACCGTGTCAAGAATGCCAAGGAATTGATGGATACAGAAAGTTACCAAGATTACATGAAACGTGTTCATGGATAAAAAAGAAGCCTGATGGAGACATCGGGCTTTTGTGATGCAAAAAGACTTAGCCTCTCAGCTAAGCCTTTTTCTTATTTTCTAGAATGTTGTTTACCAGCATTGCGTTTTTTATGTTTCTTATTAGTCATGATCGCAGTTGCTTGGTTTGGAGTGACATCTTTGCGTCCGCCTCCAGTTGAAAATGAACTTGCTTTTGGTGGGTTTTTTGCAAATTCTTCACGAACTTTTTTGCGGAGTTTTGGACGAACAACATAGTTAACGATGAACTGTTGGAGAATCATCATGAAACCACCGACAACCCAGTAAAGCGTCACACTGGCTGGTGCGAAGAGGGAGAAGACGACAATCATGAGTGGACTCACGTAAATCATTCTTTTTAGTTGATCTCTTTGCATCTCGTCTTCTACTCCATGAAGTGAAAGAAGTGATTGGAGATAGTAGAGGATACCAGCGAAAGCGACAAGGAGCAGACTTGGTGAACCAAGATCGATACCCAAGAAGGTAGAGCTAGCTACCCCGTCAGTGTATTGGGCTGCAAAGTAGATAGCAGAGAAGAAAGGCATTTGAATGAGGATAGGGAAACATCCTACACCACCGAACATGCTAATGCCATGTTCTTTCTGAGCTGCAAAGAGAGCTTGTTGTGCTTCTAGTTTTTCTTCTTGAGTGGTTGCTTCTTTGAGACGTGTTTGATGTGGTTCAAGCACGTGTTTGAGGGCATTCATCTTTTCAGAGTGAAGCGTTGCCTTCCATGATTGGTAGATACCAAGTGGCAAGATAATCAAGCGCACGATGATGGTTACGATGATGATAGCCACACCAAAGCCTAGACCTTTATCAGTAGCGAAGTACTTGATAGCTTCAGCCATAGGTGCTCCGATGGTATTCCAAATCAATCCTGTAGGTTGTCCTGTGGCTTTGTCTACTTGGACACAGCCTGTCAAGACGAGTAGCATAGCCACTCCCATAGCAGAGAGGGCAAAACGTTTAATAGATTTCAATGTTTTCATTCCTTCTTTAAAAATTATACCTTTCTATTCTACTGTTTTTTTGTAAAATATACAATAGTTCTAGAGACCTAATTTGCGACTTTGAAGTCCGAATAGGATGAAAAGTTGCTCATTTGTACATCTAGATAGGTAACTTTTGAAAAAGGTGTCGGACCTTTTCGGATTTCTTGGATAAATTTTGCCATAGTGGCAGAGGAGTCTGCCTGAGCAAGAATTTCCACTGTGCCATCGTCGTTATTCCAGACACGACCAGTGATGCCACCGATTTCAAGAGCTAAAGTAACAACACCCCAACGAAAACCAACACCCTGCACCCTGCCTTGGGCAATCATTCTAACCTTTTGCATACCAAACCCCTTTGATTGTGTTATAATATTTCTATGACTATTATAACCTCAAAAGCCAATTCTGTGGTAAAAAATGCCAAGAAATTACATCAAAAAAAATATCGAAAGTCTGCTTATTTGATTGAAGGCTGGCACTTATTCGAAGAAGCTGTTCAAGCAGGAGTGACGATTGAAAAGGTCTTTGCCCTAGAAAGTTACCGAGATCAGCTAGTTGCTTTTCCTCAAACTATTTGGGTTTCAGAGGAGATTTTGCTAGATTTGGCAGATACGCAAACTCCTCAAGGCATTGTTGCAGTGATTCAAAAAGAAGAAGTGGGACTGCCTGATCTCCATCAGGGCAAGTATCTATTTTTAGAGGATGTTCAAGATCCTGGTAATGTGGGCACCATGATTCGGACGGCGGATGCGGCAGGTTTTACAGGGGTTATTGTTTCAGACAAGTCAGCAGATATATACAGTCTCAAGACCCTGCGTTCCATGCAAGGAAGTCATTTTCATTTGCCTATCTATCGTATGCCTCTTGTCAGCTTTGTAGAAGAGGCAAAGAAGAGCAATTTGCCCATTCTGGCAACGACCTTATCGAGAGAGTCAAAGGATTATCGTGAGCTTTCTTCACTAGAGAACTTTGTTTTAGTCATGGGAAATGAAGGGCAGGGGATTAGTTCTGTCATGGCTGAGAGTGCTGATCAGCTGGTTCATATTGGCATGAAAGGCCGAGCAGAAAGTCTCAACGTAGCAGTTGCAGCAGGAATTTTGATGTTTTATTTTAGCTAATTTATAAAATCTTTGTTATAATCAAGACATATTTATAGAAAAAGGAGAATCAGAATGAATCAAACGATTATTCAAGAACGTTCAGGTCTTAATCAATTTTACGCTAAGGTTTATGCTTTTGTGGGACTTGGGATTGGTCTATCGGCTCTCGTGTCAGCTTTGATGTTGACAGTCTTTCAGTCCCAATTAGTCTACTTTTTAATGCATGGCCGTCTCTGGTTGATGATTGCAACTTTTGCAGAACTTGCTCTAGTCTTTGTTGCAAGTAGCATGGCTGCAAAAAATAGCCCAGCAGCTCTCCCAGTATTTTTAGTTTATTCTGTTTTAAATGGTTTTACCCTTAGCTTTGTCGTAGCCTTCTATACACCTGGGACCGTCTTATCAGCCTTTGTATCCAGCGCCCTTCTCTTCTTTGTCATGGCGGCAATCGGAATTTTCACTAAGAAAGATTTGAGTGGAATGGGCCGAGCTTTGATGGCGGCGCTTGTTGGTCTCATCATTGCCATGGTTGTGAATCTATTTTTAGCCAATAGCTTCTTTGACTACATGATTAGTATTGCCATGGTCTTGGTCTTCTCAGGTTTGATTGCTTGGGACAACCAAAAGATTCGCTATGTTTATGAACAGTCACGAGGACAAGTAGCGACAGGATGGGTCATCTCAATGGCGCTTAGCATCTACCTAGACTTTATCAACCTCTTCCTTAGCATCTTACGAATCTTTGGTCGAAACGATTAATGAATGTCAGAGTCAGTGTTCAAAAGAGCACTGACTTTTTCTTATTTACTCTTTTCTTTTCTTGGAAATAGGTGTATAATGCTTTTAACTAATTTTTGAGGAGCTGTTTATGAAGAAAAGTTTTATTCATCAACAAGAAGAAATTTCCTTTGTTAAAAATACCTTTACCCAGTATTTGAAAGATAAGTTAGAAGTTGTTGAAGTTCAAGGTCCTATCTTGAGCAAGGTCGGAGATGGGATGCAGGACAACCTGTCAGGTGTCGAAAATCCAGTATCTGTCAAGGTTTTGCAGATTCCAGATGAAACCTATGAAGTCGTTCACTCACTTGCCAAATGGAAACGCCACACCTTGGCTCGTTTTGGTTTCGGTGAAGGTGAGGGTCTATTTGTTCACATGAAGGCCCTTCGTCCAGACGAAGATTCGCTTGATGCGACCCACTCAGTTTATGTGGACCAGTGGGACTGGGAGAAGGTTATCCCAAATGGTCAACGCAATATCGCCTATCTCAAGGAAACTGTTGAGAAGATTTACAAGGCTATCCGTCTGACAGAGCTAGCCGTAGAAGCCCGCTACGATATCGAATCCATCTTGCCAAAACAAATCACCTTCATTCACACAGAAGAGTTGGTGGAACGCTATCCAGATCTAACACCGAAAGAGCGTGAAAATGCAATCTGTAAAGAGTTTGGTGCAGTCTTCTTGATTGGTATCGGTGGCGAGTTGCCTGACGGAAAACCTCATGATGGCCGTGCACCTGACTACGATGACTGGACAACAGAGTCTGAAAATGGCTACAAGGGGTTGAATGGCGATATTCTCGTTTGGAACGAATCTCTTGGTTGTGCCTTTGAACTTTCATCAATGGGGATTCGGGTAGATGAGGATACCCTTCGTCGCCAAGTGGCTCTTACAGGAGACGAAGATCGTCTTGAGCTGGAATGGCATAAAGCCCTGCTTAACGGCCTTTTTCCACTGACAATCGGTGGAGGGATCGGACAGTCTCGGATGGCCATGTTCCTTCTTCGTAAGAAACACATCGGAGAGGTTCAGACCAGTGTTTGGCCTCAAGAAGTTCGCGATACGTACGAAAATATTTTGTAGAGAATCGAACCGCAAGGTTCGGTTTTCTTTCTCTTTTTGCCTATAATTTGGTATAATAAACGGTATGAAAATCGTATCAGGAATCTACGGAGGGCGTCCCCTCAAGACGCTAGAAGGCAAGACGACGAGGCCGACATCAGATAAGGTGCGTGGAGCTATCTTTAACATGATAGGTCCCTATTTTGAGGGTGGTCGTGTTTTGGATCTCTATGCTGGCAGTGGTGGCTTATCCATTGAGGCAGTCTCGCGTGGGATGTCCCATGCTGTCTTAGTGGAACGGGATCGAAAGGCACAAGCTGTCATCGCTGAAAATATCCAAATGACCAAGGAAGCTTCCAAATTTCAGTTCTTAAAGATGGAGGCTGACCGAGCCTTGGAGCAAGTGAAAGGTCCCTTTGACCTGGTCTTTTTAGACCCTCCCTATGCCAAGGAACAAATCGTTGCAGATATCGAAAAAATGGCAGAAAGAAACCTTTTCTCCGAAGAGATCATGGTTGTCTGTGAAACCGATAAGTCTGTAGAACTACCAGAAGAAATCGCCTGCTTAGGTATCTGGAAGGAAAAAATATATGGGATTAGTAAGGTGACGGTCTATGTCAGATAAAATTGGATTATTTACAGGTTCATTTGATCCTATGACAAATGGACATCTGGATATCATTGAACGTGCCAGCAAACTCTTTGATAAGCTCTATGTCGGGGTGTTCTACAATCCCCACAAACAAGGCTTTCTCCCTGTTGAAAACCGCAAACGGGCAGTCGAAAAAGCGGTGGCGCATTTAGATAATGTAGAGGTGCTGGCTTCTCATGATCAACTAGTCGTTGATGTTGCAAGAAGACTGGGTGCTAAGACCCTTGTCCGTGGCTTGCGAAATACCACCGACTTGCAATACGAGTCTAGCTTTGACTACTACAATCATCAACTGGCTCCAGAAATCGAAACCATTTACCTATATAGCCGCCCAGAGCATCTTTATATCAGCTCTTCGGCCGTGAGAGAACTTCTGAAGTTTGGTCAGGAGATTCAGCAATATGTCCCAAACAGTGTTGTGGAGGAATTAGAACATGAAGAAAAAAACTAGATGGCCCTTATATGTCATCCTAGCACTAGTATTGACTTTTTTAGCCTTTGTAGTACCTTTACCTTACTACATAGAAGTTCCAGGTGGAGCGGAAGATATTCGTCGCGTTTTGAAAGTCAATGAAACAGAAGACACAGAAGCAGGAGCTTACCAGTTTGTAACAGTCGGTATTCGACACGCAACCCTATCGCATCTTGTCTATGCTTGGTTAACACCTTTCACAGATATTAGAAGTGCCAAGGAGACTACGGGTGGCTCTACTGATGCAGAGTTTATGCGGATCAATCAGTTCTACATGCAAACGTCCCAAAACATGGCCAAGTATCAAGGATTGAAGACGGCTGGAAAGGATATCGAACTCAAGTATCTGGGAGTTTATGTCTTGACCGTGACGGACAATTCAACTTTTAAGGGCATTCTGAACATAGCAGACACCGTGACGGCTGTTAATGACAAAACATTTGACAGTTCAAAAGACTTGGTCGACTATGTCAATTCTCAACAATTAGGAGACACGGTCAAGGTAACCTATGAGGAAGACGGAAAAGTCAAGTCTGCAGAAGGTAAAATTATCACTCTCGAAAACGGGAAAAACGGGATTGGGATTGGCTTGATTGACCGTACGGAAGTGACCAGTGATGTTCCAATTCGCTTTTCAACAGCTGGTATCGGCGGGCCAAGTGCCGGTCTCATGTTTAGTCTCGCTATTTACACCCAGATAGCAGATCCAGGACTTCGTAATGGCCGCGTCGTTGCGGGAACGGGAACCATTGATCGCGATGGAAATGTTGGAGACATCGGTGGAATTGACAAAAAAGTGGTTGCAGCCTCTCGTCAGGGAGCTAACATCTTTTTTGCTCCTGACAATCCAGTCACTGAGGAAGCAAAAAAAGCAGATCCCAATGCGAAAAGCAACTATGAAACAGCCCTAGAAGCTGCTAAAACGATCAAAACAGAGATGAAAATCGTTCCCGTTAAGACCTTGCAGGATGCGATTGATTACCTTAAAAACAATCCCTAATTCGTAGAAAAATTGAAAACTAGCGCGCAAGCGGATAAGATGGTATAATAGTCAAATGGTTCAATTATTATTCACTCTAAGTAGTCATATACTCTTTATTTATTTGAGTTTTTACCTTTTGAAGGATCTTGTGAGATGGGAAAAGGTTTTAAAAGTGACCGCTACTAACACAAAAAAAGTTCGTTTGTTGGTAGGCTTCTTTAGTATGGTGATGGGCTACATCTTGAGTTCATTCTTTATCGGTTTGTACCAACTGTGGCAAGAAGCACTTAGAGGACTATTATAAAATCAAAAGTAAAGGAAACAACTATGGAAAAAATTGTGGTTCAAGGCGGAGATAATCGTCTGGTCGGGAGTGTGACGATCGAGGGAGCAAAGAATGCAGTCTTGCCCTTGTTGGCAGCGACAATTCTAGCAAGCAAGGGTAAGACAGTCTTGCAGAACGTCCCAATCTTGTCAGATGTTTTCACCATGAATCAAGTGGTTCGAGGTCTGAATGCCAAGGTGGACTTTGATGAGGAAGCTCATGTTGTCGAGGTTGATGCGACTGGTGATATCACGGAGGAAGCTCCATACAAGTATGTCAGCAAGATGCGGGCATCCATCGTTGTCTTGGGACCAATCCTTGCTCGTGTAGGCCATGCCAAAGTTTCTATGCCAGGGGGATGTACCATCGGGAGTCGTCCAATCGACCTCCACCTCAAAGGTTTGGAAGCTATGGGGGCAAAGATTACCCAGACAGCTGGTTACATCGAAGCCAAGGCAGAACGCCTGCATGGTGCTCATATCTACATGGACTTCCCAAGTGTTGGCGCAACACAAAACCTGATGATGGCAGCGACTCTAGCTGATGGTGTGACGGTCATCGAAAATGCTGCGCGTGAGCCGGAAATTGTTGACCTTGCTATTCTCCTTAATGAAATGGGAGCCAAGGTCAAGGGAGCTGGTACCGAAACCATCACAGTGACTGGTGTTGAGGAACTCCATGGTACGACCCACAATGTGGTACAGGACCGTATCGAAGCCGGAACCTTTATGGTGGCTGCAGCTATGACTGGCGGAGATGTCCTCGTTCGCGATGCAGTCTGGGAACACAATCGCCCCTTGATTTCAAAACTCCTTGAAATGGGCGTTGAAGTGACAGAGGAATCAGAAGGCATTCGTATTCGTTCTCAACTTGAAAATCTCAAGGCTGTTCATGTAAAAACCTTACCACATCCAGGATTCCCAACAGATATGCAGGCGCAATTTACAGCTCTTATGACAGTCGCAAAAGGGGAATCCACCATGGTGGAAACGGTGTTTGAGAATCGCTTCCAACACTTGGAGGAAATGCGCCGTATGGGCTTGCACTCAGAGATTATCCGTGACACAGCTCGTATTGTTGGGGGACAGGCTTTACAGGGGGCAGAAGTTCTATCAACGGACCTTCGTGCTAGTGCGGCCTTGATTCTGACAGGTCTGGTAGCGCAAGGAGAGACAGTTGTTGGTAAATTAGTCCACCTTGACAGAGGTTACTACCGCTTCCATGAGAAGTTGGCTCAGCTAGGAGCGAAGATTCAGCGGATTGAGGCAAATGATGAAGAAGAATAAAAATATACGTTATGTACTCCGTCGCTTACTGTTGATTTTTATTGTACTCTTGCTGGGATTCCTTGCCTTAGGAATCGGCTTGATGATTGGCTACGGGATTCTAGGAAAGGGACAGGATCCATGGGCGATTTTGTCTCCAGCGAAATGGCAAGAATTGATTAGTAAATTTACAGGAAATTAGACTGGGAGGCCAGTCTTTTTCTAGAGATATAAGGAGAAAAATGGACAAAAAAACAAGACAAGCTCTGATAGGGTTACTTCTATTCTTACTCTTGGCTGCTGGAAGCTACTACATCAAGCAGATGCAGACAGCGCCAAACACCCCTAGAACCAAGGTTAGTCAGAAAAAACAAGCTTCAGAAGCTCCCAGTCAGGAGCTGGCTGAAAGTGTCTTAACTGAGTCAATCAAAAATCAAATCAAGGGGGGGCTCGAGTGGAATGGAGCAGGGGCCTTCATTGTCAATGGCAATAAAACCAATCTAGATGCCAAGGTTTCCAGCAAACCCTATGCGGATAATAAAACAAAGACAGTGGGAAAAGAAACAGTTCCAACTGTTGCCAATGCCATCTTATCCAAAGCGACTCGGCAGTATAAGAATCGTGAAGAGACTGGAAATGGCTCAACCTCTTGGACGCCACCAGGATGGCATCAGGTTAAGAATCTAAAGGGAGCCTACACACATGCAGTTGATAGAGGACATCTGCTGGGCTATGCCTTGATAGGTGGTTTGGATGGTTTTGATGCCTCTACCAGCAATCCCAAGAATATTGCAGTTCAGACGGCTTGGGCAAACCAAGCACAGGCTGAAGATTCGACAGGTCAGAACTACTATGAGAGTTTGGTCAGAAAAGCCTTGGACCAAAATAAGAGGGTCCGTTATCGGGTGACGCTCCACTATGCAACAAATGAGGACCTAGTTCCATCGGCTTCACAAATCGAAGCCAAGTCTTCAGATGGCGAATTGGAGTTCAATGTCCTAATCCCCAATGTTCAAAAGGGAATCCAGCTTAATTACCAAACGGGTCAAGTAACAGAGATGGACTAGAAACAATAGATACTATAAAAACAGCTCCTTTGTCTTCTAGAGGCAGGGGAGTTGTTGTTTAAATGAAAAATAATGTGAATCCTGAGGGATTTTATGATATAATGGAACACAAGATACTATTTTAGGAGAAGGACTATGGAAGACCCGAGCAGTCAGAATTTGTTGCTACAGTTTGTATTGTTATTTATCTTGACCCTGTTAAATGCTTTTTTCTCAGCCACTGAAATGGCGATGGTGTCACTAAACCGTTCCCGAGTGGAGCAAAAGGCAGAAGAGGGAGACAAACGTTACATTCGTTTGTTAAAGGTACTTGAAAATCCTAACCACTTTTTATCAACCATTCAAGTCGGTATCACCTTGATCACGATCTTGTCAGGGGCAAAATTGGCAGATACACTTGGACAAGTAATTGCCTCTTGGATGGGGAATGGAGAAACAGCTTATGCCATTGCAAGTTTCCTCTCTTTGGCATTCTTGACCTACATCTCTATTGTTTTTGGTGAACTCTATCCTAAACGGATTGCCCTTAATCTAAAAGATGCCTTAGCCATTCGCTCTGTTCCGATTATCATTGGGCTTGGGAAGATTGTCAGTCCCTTTGTCTGGTTGTTATCTGCTTCAACCAATCTCTTGAGTCGTTTAACGCCAATGACCTTTGATGATGCGGATGAAAAAATGACTCGAGATGAAATTGAGTACATGTTGACCAAAAGTGAGGAAACTTTGGATGCAGACGAAATCGAGATGTTACAAGGGATTTTCTCTCTAGATGAGCTGATGGCGAGAGAAGTCATGGTTCCTCGGACGGATGCCTTTATGGTGGATATTCAGGATGATAGTCAAACCATTATCCAAAGTATTCTAAAGCAAAATTTCTCACGTATCCCTGTTTATGATGGGGATAAGGACAATGTGATTGGTTTGATTCATACCAAGCGTTTGCTAAACGCTGCCTATGCAGATGGCTTTGAAAACATTGTCTGGAAGAAGATCTTACAAGATCCACTCTTTGTTCCTGAAACTATTTTTGTGGATGACTTGCTAAAAGAATTGCGAAATACCCAAAGACAAATGGCCATTTTGCTCGATGAATACGGTGGTATGGCTGGACTGGTCACACTGGAAGACCTGCTGGAGGAGATTGTCGGAGAAATCGACGATGAGACAGACCGAGCAGAAATCGAAGTCCATCAAATCGGTGAGGACACCTATATTGCACAGGGAACCATGAATCTTAACGACTTCAATAACTACTTTGGTGTCGAACTAGAAAGCGATGATGTGGATACCATCGCCGGTTATTATTTGACGGGTGTTGGTACGATTCCAACAACTGAAAAAATCAGTTATGAACTGGTCAGTCAAAACAAGCAAATCGTCCTGACCAATGATAAGGTGAAAAATGGACGTGTTACCAAGGTAAAAGTTCAAATCACAGAACTAGAACCTGAAGAAGAAACAGAATAAAGCAGTGACTTGAGTCACTGCTTTTTGTAAATCTAGATGGTAGGTTCAGTTATCCCCACTTATTAGGAATAATAAAAAAAGCCCGGTTTTACGAGCTTTTCATTTGGTTAATTCCTGTTCATTCAGGAACTGAAAGGCGGTAGACGGATTTGAACCGACGATCAAGCTTTTGCAGAGCCGTGCCTTACCACTTGGCTATACCGCCTCAACGTTTATTATTATACCTTGAAAATCATTTCCCGTCAATAGTTTCTTATTCTAAAATCCAATTTAGGAAAACAGATGATGATCGAAGAAGTGAGAAAAAGCTTGTAAAAATCCCTTTCTAAAGAAGATCAGACTAGAAAGTATTTCTTGCAGAAACAAACAAAGAATGCAGAAATTTTGACAAATAGAAGTTTTTTGAGGAAATGCGCCAAAATATTCTGAAAATTCGTTTACTTTTTAAAAAATATATGTTATAATTTCCAATAAGCCTAAATTTTTCAAGAGGAGTTAAAAACATGAAAAAAAGTAGAGTATTTGTTGCAGCAGGTGTTGCTTTATTAGCGGCAGGAGTACTAGCTGCTTGTGGTTCTTCAAAATCATCTGATTCAACAGCGCCAAAAAATTATGGCTATGTTTATACAGCTGACCCAGAAACGTTGGATTACCTCATTTCAGGGAAACAAAGTACTAAGGTCGCCACTTCAAATGGTATCGATGGTCTTTTCACAAACGACAAGTATGGGAATTTAGTTCCTGCAGTTGCAGAAGACTGGTCAGTTTCAAAAGATGGTTTGACTTATACCTACAAGATTCGTAAAGGTGTCAAATGGATGACATCTGATGGCGAAGAGTATGCTGAAGTAACAGCCAAAGACTTTGTAAATGGTTTGAAACACGCAGCTGACAATAAATCAGCAGCTAAGTATCTAGCAGAAGATTCAGTTAAAGGTCTAGCTGACTATATAGCTGGAAACAATAAAGATTTTGCTTCAGTCGGTGTAAAAGCAGTTGATGATTACACCCTTGAATACACTTTGAACAAACCAGAACCATACTGGAACTCTAAGCTGGCCTACTCAATCTTCTGGCCATTGAACGAAGAATTTGAAAAATCAAAAGGATCTGATTTTGGTAAAGCGACTGACCCTACATCATTGCTTTACAATGGACCATTCTTGCTGAGAGGTTTGACTGCTAAGTCATCTATCGAATTTGTGAAGAATGAAAACTATTGGGACAAAGACAATGTTCATCTTGATAAAGTAACACTTGCTTACTATGATGGTTCAGATCAAGAATCAATTGAACGTAACTTTACAAGTGGGGCTTATAGCTATGCCCGTCTCTTCCCAACAAGTTCAAACTACTCTAAGGTAGAAGAAACATACAAAGACAATATCTACTACACTCCATCAGGTCCAGGTATTGGTGGTTTGGGTGTAAATATTGACCGTCAAGGTTACAAATACACTTCTAAGACAACTGATGAAGAGAAGATTTCTACTAAGAAAGCCCTTCTTAACAAGGACTTCCGTCAGGCTTTGAACTTTGCCTTTGACCGTACTTCTTACTCAGCACAAATTAACGGTAAGGAAGGTGCTCCTCTTGCAGTTCGTAACCTCTTTGTGAAACCAGACTTTGTCTCTGCAGGCGAAAAAACTTTCGGTGACTTGGTAACTGAAAAGATGGCTGCTTACGGTGATGAATGGAAGAATGTAAACTTTGCGGATGGTCAAGATGGACTTTTCAACGCCGATAAAGCCAAAGCTGAATTTGCCAAAGCTAAAACAGCATTGGAAGCAGAAGGTGTGAAATTCCCTATCCACTTGGATATCCCAGTAGACCAAACATCTAAAAACTATATCGCACGTATTCAATCCTTCAAACAATCCGTTGAGACAGTACTTGGAGAAGAAAACGTAGTCATCGATATCCAACAAATCACTACAGATGAACTACAGAATATTACATACTATGCAGCAAGCGCTGCGGCAGAAGATTGGGATCTCTCAGGTGCTGTTGGATGGAACCCTGACTATGAAGATCCATCAACTTACCTTGATATCTTGAAAACAACGAATGCTGAACAAACAAAAACCTATATGGGTTACGAAGGTGCAGATAATGCTGCAGCAGCTCAAGTTGGTTTGAAAGAATACGATAAGTTAGTTGATGAAGCAGGAAAAGAAACAAGTGACTTGAATGTTCGTTATGAAAAATATGCGGCTGCCCAAGCTTGGTTGACAGATAGCTCACTCTTCTTGCCAGCTATGTCATCAAGTGGTGCTGCACCAATCATTTCTCGTGTTGTGCCTTTCTCTGCATCATACAGTCAATCTGGAGATAAGGGCTCAGACGTATACTTCAAGTATATTCAGTTACAAGATAAGGTTGTAACAAAAGCTGACTATGAACAAGCTCGTGAAAAATGGCTCAAAGAGAAAAAAGAATCAAACGAAAAAGTTCAAAAAGAATTGGCTAATCACGTTAAATAAATAACTCTCAAGAGAACTTTCTCTCCATGAGGAGAAGGTTCTTTTGGGATTTTAAAAGGAAACGATATGAAGAAATATATTTTTATGCGTGTATTGCGTTCATTGTTGTCTATTTTCTTGGTGACAACTTTGACCTACACAATTATCTATACGATGGTTCCTCGAAAACTGATTTTCAAGCAGGATACCAACTATAACAAGATTGCAACGACACCGGATAAGCGGGATAATTATGAAAATACCGTTTATGAACGGATGGGCTATATCGAGTACTACGATACCAAAGAGTTGCAAGAAAGAGCTAGCACGATGGACTCATCTGTAACAGTGGATGCCAATGATACCAATAAGGCAATCTACGAAAAATACATCAACCAACTAGGAAATGGTTGGACACTCGGTGTGTTCTCAGAAAGTGGTCAATTCTATGCTACGCGTGAAATTCCAATTTTTGAACGTGTTTTCAAATTCTATGCCAACTTGATTGATATTGATCATCCAAACAAGATCCAGGACCCTGAAAATCCAAACTTGGAACGCTATCTTCGTTTTGAAAATGACCCTGCTATCGGTTGGTCATTGGTTGGCTCAGGTACAAAACATAAATACCTTTTGTATTTCAACAATCAATTTCCATTTGTACACCAAAACTTTGTGAACATTAACTTGGGTGACTCTTACCCAACTTATGCAAACACACCAGTGCTTCAAGTTATCACACAAGGTCAGGGACAAACTAAGACATCAGAAGTTCAATTCCCTACAGGTAAAAAGACTTCATCTGTAGATATCTACTCTCGTACCTACAAATCTCCAAGTCAAGCAGATGCGCGTGAGGTAGCCAACTATGGTAAGGATGATCCATATACAGCTACAGAAAGCAATTACCAATACCCATCAATGATTGCAAGCTCAGCGGTTGCTGGTTTGATTGGTTTGATTATTTCTTATGCGATTGCGATTCCACTTGGATCTGCTATGGCTCGCCACAAGAATACTTGGATTGATAGCTTCTCGACAGGTGCTCTAACCTTCTTGCTTGCTCTTCCAACGATTGCCTTGGTTTACATCGTCCGCTTGATTGGATCATCCATTGGTCTGCCTGACTCATTCCCTATTTTGGGTGCTGGAGATTGGCGTTCTTATGTCTTGCCAGCAGTTATTCTAGGTTTGTTGGGTGCACCAAGTACGGCTATCTGGATTCGTCGTTACATGATCGACTTGCAATCTCAGGACTTCGTTCGTTTTGCTCGTGCAAAAGGTTTGTCTGAAAAAGAAATTTCAAATAAACACATCTTTAAAAATGCCATGGTTCCTTTGGTTTCAGGTATTCCTGGTGCCGTAATCGGAGTTATCGGTGGTGCAACATTGACAGAAACGGTCTTCGCTTTCCCAGGTATGGGTAAAATGTTGATTGATTCTGTTAAGGCATCAAACAACTCAATGGTAGTTGGTCTTGTCTTCATCTTCACATGTATTTCTATCTTCTCACTCTTTGTAGGTGATATCTGGATGACCATGCTTGACCCACGTATTAAATTGACAGAGAAAGGAGGCAAATAATGTCAACAATCGATAAAGAAAAATTTCAGTTCGTAAAACGTGACGATTTTGCCTCTGAAACAATTGATGCTCCTGCCTATTCATACTGGGGTTCTGTATTTAGACAATTTCTAAAGAAAAAATCAACCGTCTTTATGCTAGGAATTTTGGTTGCTATTATCTTGATGAGCTTTATTTACCCAATGTTCTCAGATTTTGACTTCAACGATGTAAGTAAGGTCAATGACTTCTCTGCTCGTTTTATCAAGCCCAATGCTGAACATTGGTTTGGTACAGATAGCAATGGTAAATCCTTGTTTGACGGGGTTTGGTTTGGTGCGCGTAACTCTATCCTCATCTCTGTAATTGCAACTTTTATCAACCTTGTGATTGGGGTTATTGTTGGTGGAATCTGGGGAATTTCAAAATCCGTTGACCGCGTCATGATGGAGGTTTATAACATTATTTCAAACATTCCATCCCTCTTGATTGTCATTGTCTTGACTTACTCAATTGGTGCTGGTTTCTGGAATTTGATTTTTGCCATGAGTGTGACAACTTGGATTGGGATTGCTTATATGATTCGTATCCAAATCATGCGTTACCGTGACTTGGAATACAACCTTGCTTCTCAAACACTTGGAACACCAACCTTTAAAATCATTGTTAAAAACATCATGCCACAATTGGTATCTGTTATTGTTTCTACGATGACCTTGATGTTGCCAAGTTTTATCTCTTATGAAGCCTTCCTTTCCTTCTTTGGATTGGGATTACCTGTAACAGTGCCAAGTTTGGGACGTTTGATCTCAGATTACTCACAAAACGTTACGACCAACGCTTACTTGTTCTGGATTCCATTGACAACCTTGATCTTGGTATCCCTATCTCTTTTCGTTGTTGGTCAAAACCTAGCGGATGCTAGTGATCCACGTACACATAGATAGGAGTAGGCATGATAAAAGGAAAAAATGTAATTTTGACTGCTCGTGATATTGTCGTGGAATTTGACGTTCGTGACAAAGTTCTGACAGCTATCCGAGGAGTTTCTCTAGACCTGATTGAAGGGGAAGTTCTTGCCTTGGTAGGTGAGTCAGGTTCTGGTAAATCTGTTTTAACAAAAACCTTTACAGGGATGTTAGAAGACAATGGACGTATTGCCCAAGGAAGTATCGACTATCGTGGACAAGACTTGACAGCTCTTACTTCTAACAAGGATTGGGAGAAGATTCGTGGTGCTAAAATTGCGACCATCTTCCAAGATCCTATGACAAGTTTGGACCCAATCAATACAATCGGTAGCCAAATCACTGAAGTTATCGTTAAACACCAAGGGAAAACAGCTAAGGAAGCCAAAGAGATGGCAATCGACTATATGAATAAGGTCGGAATTCCAGACGCTGAAAAACGTTTTGATGAGTATCCTTTCCAATATTCTGGAGGGATGCGTCAACGTATCGTTATCGCGATTGCCCTTGCCTGTCGTCCAGATATCTTGATCTGTGACGAGCCAACAACGGCTCTTGATGTAACCATTCAAGCACAAATCATTGATTTGCTTAAAACTTTACAGAACGAGTACCACTTTACCATTATCTTTATCACCCATGACCTTGGTGTGGTAGCAAGTATTGCCGATAAGGTAGCGGTTATGTATGCTGGAGAAATTGTAGAATATGGAACTGTTGAGGAAGTTTTCTACGACCCACGTCATCCATATACTTGGAGTCTCTTGTCTAGCTTGCCTCAGCTTGCTGATGATAAAGGGGAATTGTACTCTATCCCAGGAACACCACCGTCTCTTTATACTGAGTTGAAAGGTGATGCCTTTGCCCTTCGTTCAGATTATGCGATGCAAATTGACTTTGAACAGAAAGCACCTCAGTTTTCAGTCACTGATACTCACTGGGCTAAGACTTGGTTGCTTCATGAGAATGCTCCTAAAGTTGAAAAACCTGGGGTCATCGCAGATTTGCATGACAAAATTCGTGATAAAATGGGCTTTGCTCATCTAGAAGACTAGGAGGAAGGAAATGTCTGAAAAATTAGTAGAAATTAAAGATTTAGAAATTTCCTTCGGTGAAGGAAGTAAGAAGTTTGTCGCGGTTAAAAACGCCAACTTCTTTATCAACAAGGGGGAAACTTTCTCTCTTGTAGGAGAGTCTGGTAGTGGGAAAACAACGATTGGTCGTGCTATTATTGGTCTAAATAATACCAGTAAAGGTGAGATCATCTTTGATGGTCATAAGATCAATGGAAAAAAATCTCATAAGGAATCCTCAGACTTGATCCGTCGTATCCAGATGATTTTCCAGGACCCTGCAGCCAGCTTGAATGAGCGTGCGACGGTTGACTATATCATCTCTGAAGGTCTTTACAACTATCACTTGTTCAAAGACGAAGAAGATCGTAAAGAAAAAGTTCAAAAGATGATTCATGAAGTTGGACTTTTGAAAGAACACTTGACCCGTTATCCACACGAGTTTTCTGGTGGTCAACGTCAGCGTATCGGGATTGCCCGTGCCCTTGTGATGGAACCTGATTTCGTTATTGCGGATGAGCCAATTTCAGCCTTGGACGTATCAGTGCGTGCGCAAGTCTTGAACTTGCTCAAGAAGTTCCAAAAAGAGTTGGGCTTGACCTATCTCTTTATCGCGCATGATTTGTCAGTTGTTCGCTTTATCTCAGATCGTATCGCGGTTATCTATAAGGGAGTTATCGTCGAAGTGGCGGAGACAGAGGAGTTGTTTAACAATCCTGTCCATCCATACACTCAAGCACTTCTATCTGCTGTACCGATTCCAGATCCAATCTTGGAACGCAAGAAGGTCTTGAAAGTTTACGATCCTGACCAACATGACTATGAGACAGATAAGCCATCTATGGTAGAAATTCGTCCAGGTCACTATGTTTGGGCTAACCAAGCGGAAGTTGCTCGTTACAAGAAAGCTCTTAAAGAATAAACAAATTAGGAGAGGATCGAAAGGTCTTCTCATTTTTAATAGAAAAATTCCCCTTCTACTAGCTTGTAAAAGGGGAAATGTATTATAATTAGCGTTTAGACCAAGTGCGTTTCATAAAGAGTAGCAAAATTGGGTATATCTCTAAGCGACCTGCAATCATTGCAAAGGAGAGGAGGATTTTAGAGATGGGACTAAAGATGGCAAAACTCGAGGTTGTACCTAGAATAGGTCCGATATTGTTAAAACAGCTGAAGACAGCACTGGTCACGACTAGAAAATCATTGCTATCAAGACTGACGATAAAGATGAGAGAAAGAATAATCATCATATAGATAGCAAAATATTTAAGAATCTTGTGTTGGGTATCCTTATCAATCACAGTTTTATTGACGTGGAGAGTCAAGACACGGTGAGGGGATAAGATGGACAAAATTTGATTTTTAGCAATTTTTGTGAGGATAAGTCCTCTGATCACCTTAAGACCACCTGCAGTTGAGCCAGCTGATCCACCGATTCCCATGAGGAAGAGGAGGATAAATTGGGAGAAGAGGGGCCAGTTGGTAATATCTCCGTAACCAAAACCTGTTGTTGTGATGATATTGGAAACCTGGAAGAAGGCCATTTCAACACTTTTAGAGACCCCTTGGTAGAGGTGGAGCGTATTAAGAGTAATCAAGCCGGTAGAAACTAGGACAATGATTATATATGCTCGTAGTTCTTCATCTCCAAAGAAAGACTTAACCCGACGGAGCATGAGGTAGTAGTAGAGATTGAAGTTAACCCCAAAAACCAGAACTCCGATACTAACTAGATAGGTGATGAGTGAGCTACCGTAGTGGGCAATTCCGTCGTTATAGACGGTAAAGCCCCCAGTTCCTGCTGTTCCCATAGCGATGACAAAACTATCATAGAGAGGCATACCTGCTAGGTAGTAGATAACCACAAAAAGGGAGAAGAGAGCCAGATAAAGCAGATAGAGAATCTGGGCAGTGTTTTTTAGCTTGGATACGACCTTGCCAAAGACAGGTCCAGGGACCTCAGCCTTCATCACCTCCAAGTGACTATTCTTGGCATTGTCCATAATGGCAAGTGCAAAGACGAGTACCCCCATCCCTCCAATCAAGTGGGTGAAACTTCTCCAGAAGAGGAGGGAACGAGTAAGAATGGAAACATCTGTTAGGATAGTAGCACCAGTCGTCGTAAATCCAGAACTTATTTCAAAGAAGGCATCGATGATGCTGGGGATTTGTCCTGAAAAGACAAAGGGGAGGCCACCAAAGAAAGACCATAGAATCCAACAGAGGGCAACAATTAAGACTCCTTCCTTGGCATAAATCCGTTGATTTTTCGGTTTCCGTAAAACACCTAGACCACCAAGAAGGACTAAAATTCCAATCGTAGAAAAGAGAGCGATAAATACTTGACTGGATTCTTGGTAATAGATTGCTACACTAACAGGGACTAGGAGAAGAACAGCTTCAATCAAGAGAAGTTTTGAGAGGAGGTAACGAATCATACTTTTATTCATTTTTTACCTCTCAATCAAATCATAAATTTTGGTGATGTTCGGCAATAAGGTCGTCACGAGCAACTTGTCTCCCACCTCAAGCATATCCTCTCCAGTAGGGAAGATTGTTTTTCCTTTTCGGATAATGGCTGCGATGAGAACCCCTTTTTTCAATTTCAACTGTGATAGAGGTTTGGCAGTCATTTTATTAGCTTCCTTGATTTGGAATTGGAGAGTTTCAATTTGACCGTTTGCTAGATGGTGCATGGCTTGAAGGTCTGAGTACTGAGCGTTTACTCGACCGCGGATAAAGTGCATAATGGTATCCACTGCGATGCTTTTTGGTGTGATGATACTTGAAAAATCAGGTGCGTGGATAATCTCTAGAAGGCTTGTTCGGTTGACCTTGGTGATATTCTTACGGACACCAACACGGTCAAGAAACATAGAAGTGATGATATTTTCCTCATCAACTCCAGTCAAGGTTGCGACTGCATCATAGTGGGGAGCACTTTCTTCCAGCAAAATGTCTTTTGCAGTTCCATCTCCTTGGACAATATAGAGATTGGGGAACTTTTCACTGAAGAAACGAGCTCTTTCAGGATTAATCTCGATGACCTTGGTATCAATGCGACTGTCTTTTAAAATGCCAAGCAGATAATAAGCGATCTTTCCAGCTCCAACGATAAGTAAGCTTTTCACTGCACGAGATTTAAAATAGTTATGGAAAAGCATCATATCTACACGATTTCCCGTAACAAAAATCCTATCCTTGTCTTGGATAATAACATTACCGCTTGGAATCATCAGTTGATGATCCCTCTCCATAGCACAGACAATGATGTTACCAAATTTTTTACGAAAGTCTGAGATTGGCATTTGACAAAGACCGCTAGAGTCCTTGACAACAAATTCCATGAGACTGACCCGACCTCCAGCAAATCGTTCGACAGAGAGGGCATTAGGGAAATCAATGATATTTGAGATCGCACGCGCTGCCAGGAGCTCTGGATTAACAATAAGTGAAAATCCAAGAATATTTTTCTCTTTAAAATAGGCATTAGAGTATTCAGGATTTCGCACCCGAACGATGGTTTCTTTAGCGCCCATTTTTTTAGCAAGTACCGCTGAAATCATATTCACTTCATCGTGTTCGGTTAGGGCGATAAAGATATCGCACTCTTGAACACCGGCTTGCTCTAAGATGGCAAAGTCAGCACCATTTCCAAGGAGACCTATGATATCATAGCGACTGACAATGTGATTGAGGACAGCCTCATCTTGTTCGATGAGGACAACGTCATGGTTTTCTGCAACCAGTGAACGACAGAGGGCGAAACCAACTTTCCCTCCACCAACAAGGACAATTTTCATATAAAAAACCTACTTTTTCATGATGTAACTATCATACCCTTTTTTAGCAAAAAATGCACTTTCTAAGGCGATTTTTAGGGGAAGAAAGGCTTTTTTCAAGTTTTGAAGATACATTTGCTTAACTTCTATAACAATGTCTCTGATTTGAAGTGATTTGGCTCTTTTACCATACCTTTTCAGAAAGGAATGACCAAACATGAAAATATCATCAAAAAAAGTAAAAAAATCAAGTCGTTTCTATTGACAATGATTCTGAAAGTGTTATACTAAGGAAGTAGTTTCGCTGATTTACTTCAAACCTGTTGTGAGGTAAGTTAACGACGCCTTAACCACGCTGTTTGCTGAGCTTGACTCCGGGCAGTGTGGCTATTTTTTTGCAATGATAAAAGGAAACCCGTCATGACAAATCACATTGTATTATTCGAGCCTCAGATTCCACAAAATACAGGTAACATTGCGCGTACTTGCGCTGCGACCAATTCTCCCCTCCACATCATTAAACCAATGGGCTTTCCCATTGACGACCGAAAGATGAAGCGGGCTGGTTTGGATTACTGGGATAAGCTTGAGATTTATTTTTATGACAGTTTGGAAGATTTCATGTTTCAGATGAAGGGTAAACTCTATCTGATTTCAAAATTTGCGGAAAAGGTCTATTCTGAAGCAGATTTATCGACGGACGAGGACTATTATTTTCTCTTTGGACGTGAAGACAAGGGCTTGCCTGAGAACTTTATGCGAGAACATCCTGAGAAAGCCCTCCGTATTCCTATGAATGATGAACATGTCCGCAGTCTCAATGTTTCCAATACCGTCTGCATGATCGTCTACGAAGCTCTCCGTCAGCAAAATTTTGCAGGTCTTGAGCTTGTTCACACTTATGAAGCAGATAAATTGAAATAAACAAAATGCTTGCACTTGCAAGCGTTTTTTGTTATGATAAAGGGGTCTTCAGGGCTGGGTGTAATTCCCGACCGGCGGTGACTTTAACTAGCTATTTTGGCTTACTCTTCGTTGTCTTGTCTCGATATACTCAAGTATTATCTTCGACTGCGACGCCTAGATTAATCCAAAATATCTTAGTTAAAGAAGTCCGCGAGCGCAAGCTGATGTGGTGCGATTCCACAACCGACAGTATAGTCTGGATGGGAGAAGACGAAAGAATGGCTTTGTCTGTTCTGATGAGTTTATAGATGAATTGCAACCGCTTGCTCAAAAGAGTGAGAGGGAACTTTTGGGATATAAAAAGTGAGAATAGATAGAGGGATCCTTTCCAACTTCTTCTGATTTTATAGAAAATTGGAGGAACCTGTTATGACAAACACACGTCGACTTTCGACCATTGCGATTTTATCAGCCATTTCATTTGTGCTGATGTACTTTGACTTTCCGCTCTTGCCAGCGGCAACCTTCCTCAAGATCGAGTTTAGTATCTTGCCAGTCCTTTTGGGTTTGGTGGTGATGGATTTGCCAGCTGCTTTAGGCATTCTCTTGCTTCGCTCACTCTTGAAGTTGCTTCTGAATAGCCAAGGAGTGAATACCTACATTGGCTTGCCAATGAATATCGTAGCCTTGGGAGTTTTTGTTATCGTCTTTGGTTTGATTTGGAAAAAGGAACGCAGCACCCTTCGTTTCCTACTGGCATCTCTGGCGGGAACTATTGGATTGACTGCTGCCATGTTGGTTCTCAACTATGTCTATGCGGTTCCTTTATACGCGCAGTTTGCCAACTTTGATATTAGAGAAATTATAGGACTTTCTAACTACTTGATGACCATGGTTTTACCTTTTAACCTGATTGAAGGTTTAATCTTTGCCGTTTCATTCTGGTTGTTATACGTCCTCTTGAAACCAACCTTAAAACATTATGAGAGATAAACAAACATTTTTAATGAAGGGCAGTTTTGCCCTTTTACTTTTCGTCCTTCTTGGCTATATGGTTAAGTTCTATCCTGAAACGCTGGTCGGTTTTGATCAACCGCTTCAGACTGCCCTTCGTGGGGACTTGCCAGATTATTTAACGGTTCTGTTCCGTGCCCTTACGCATTTGATTGATATCCCAGTAATCATTACCTGGGTTGCCATCGCAGCCTTTATCTTTTATCGTAAGCAGTGGAAGATAGAAAGCTACTTCATGGCGGGCAATCTAGCCTTAGCCGGTCTTTTGATTGTGACCTTTAAAAATATTTACCAGCGCCCACGACCAGCTATCTTACACTTGGTAGAGGAGAAGGGATTTTCCTTCCCAAGCGGGCATTCTCTGGCAGTGACGCTGATGGTAGGGACTTTGATTGTCATTCTCAGTCAACGGATTAAAGATCCGGTTTTGAGAAAAATTGTGCAAATCGTCCTTGGGGTCTACCTAGTCAGTGTGCTGCTATCTCGGGTCTATCTGGGAGTTCACTATCCATCAGATGTTCTTGCCAGTTTCTGTGTGGGCTTGGGAGTCTTGTTTATCGAATTTCCTTTCTATGACAAGCTTCGCTTCCAATGGCGATTTAAAGGCAAGCAGAAGTGAGCATCAAATTCCTTTGAGGAAAAAGAAATGAAAGTCAATATAACAGATCTCCATCCGACTCAACTATACTTATCAGAAAAGAAGTTACAAGATATCCAGATGCTTTATCAGTCGGTAGAAATAATCAATGTTGCTCCAATCAGTGTTCTTGCATTCGGAGACTGCTTGTTGATTACAGACGGGCATCACAGGGCTTATCAGGCTTTATTGGCAGGTAGGGATACGATTTCTGCTGAGTGGGATAGAGATGGTGGCGATGAACTGTATTATCTCTATGCGCAAGCTTGTGAGGAAAGAAAGATTTACTCTGTTCTGGATTTAAAAAATCATATCGTATCTCAAGATGAGTATGAAGCAAAATGGTATAACTGGTGTGATGGTTTTAATCAAGCAGCAACTCTTTTATTGAAAAGGAAAGCAGGTGAAACAGATCCTACAAATAGGTAATGCATTGTGTCTTGTTCCTTTTTATATTGAAATTAGTCTAATCTAACTTGTTTTTTAACTAAAAATCTGATAAACTAAGTAGTAATTGAATAGGAATCCGCAAGACTAGTAACTCAAGGGAAGTATATCAGGGAGGAGAGCCGTGACTGCAAGCTCTCTATATGAAAGCTGGGTGAATTCACTTGCGCATGGATTTAGAAATGAAGGTCTGACTTGTCAGATGAAAACGGATGGTACCGCGTGTCAACGCTCCGAGTGGAGTTTTTGGCATGTGGTTTTCTTTTTATCTACGAGAGACTGATGGAGGAATTATGTCAACTATTGAAGAACAATTAAAAGCGCTTCGCGAAGAAACGCTGGCTAGCTTGAAGCAGATTACTGCTGAAAATGAAAAAGAGATGCAAGACTTGCGTGTCTCTGTCCTTGGTAAAAAAGGTTCCCTTACGGAAATCCTCAAAGGGATGAAGGATGTCTCTGCTGAGATGCGTCCAATCATCGGGAAACACGTTAATGAAGCGCGTGATGTTTTGACAGCGGCTTTTGAAGAAACAGCTAAGCTCTTGGAAGAAAAGAAAGTAGAAGCTCAACTAGCAAGTGAGAGCATCGATGTAACACTTCCAGGTCGCCCAGTTGCGACTGGTCACCGTCACGTTTTGACACAAACCAGTGAAGAAATCGAAGATATTTTCATTGGGATGGGTTACCAAGTCGTGGATGGTTTTGAAGTAGAGCAAGACTACTACAACTTCGAGCGTATGAACCTTCCAAAAGATCACCCAGCTCGCGATATGCAGGATACTTTCTACATCACAGAAGAAATCTTACTCCGTACTCACACGTCACCAGTTCAGGCGCGTGCTATGGATGCTCATGATTTTTCAAAAGGTCCTTTGAAGATGATCTCACCAGGACGTGTGTTCCGTCGTGATACGGACGATGCAACCCATAGTCACCAGTTCCACCAAATCGAAGGCTTGGTTGTTGGGAAAAACATCTCTATGGCAGACCTTCAAGGAACGCTTCAGTTGATCGTCCAAAAGATGTTCGGTGAAGAACGTCAGATCCGTTTGCGTCCATCTTATTTCCCATTCACAGAGCCATCTGTTGAGGTGGATGTTTCCTGCTTCAAGTGTGGTGGAGAAGGCTGTAACGTATGTAAGAAAACAGGTTGGATTGAGATTATGGGGGCCGGTATGGTTCACCCACGTGTCCTTGAAATGAGTGGAATCGATGCGACTGTTTATTCTGGATTTGCCTTTGGTCTTGGACAAGAGCGTGTCGCTATGCTCCGCTACGGAATCAATGATATCCGTGGGTTCTACCAAGGCGATGTCCGCTTCTCAGAACAGTTTAAATAATGATTAGAAAAGTAGAAAAGGCAGATATTGGGGCGTTGTCCAAAATTGCCAAACAAACCTTTCGTGAAACATTTGCTCATGATAATACGGAAGAGCAGTTACAGGAATACTTTGAAAAGACTTATAGTCTCAGAGTTTTGTCAACTGAGTTGGAAAATCCAGATTCCGAAACCTATTTCATTATGCATGAAGAGGAGATAGCTGGTTTTCTCAAAGTCAACTGGGGAAGTGCTCAGACTGAGAGAAAATTAGAGGATGCTTTTGAAATTCAACGCCTCTATGTGCTACAAAAATTCCAAGGATTTGGACTAGGTAAGCAACTGTTTGAATTCGCTCTTGAACTTGCTACCAAAAATAGTTTTTCCTGGGCTTGGTTAGGTGTTTGGGAGCATAATACAAAAGCTCAAGCGTTTTATAACCGATATGGTTTTGAGAAATTTAGCCAACATAGTTTTATGGTTGGTCAAAAAGTAGATACAGATTGGTTACTGAAAAAGAAATTAAGGTAAGAAGAGGATTCTTCTATTGAAATGATAGGAAAGGAAAAGAACTAGAGTGGCAACTGTCATTCTGGAGAACTAAATTATGCTTGTATCTTATAAATGGTTAAAAGAATTGGTGGACATTGATGTGCCATCACAAGAGTTGGCTGAGAAAATGTCAACTACAGGGATTGAGGTCGAAGGTGTCGAATCACCGGCTGCCGGTCTCTCAAAAATTGTCGTCGGTGAGGTCTTGTCTTGCGAAGATGTGCCAGAAACTCACTTGCATGTCTGTCAGGTTAACGTTGGCGAAGAAGAAGCGCGTCAAATCGTTTGTGGTGCCCCAAATGTGCGTGCTGGTATCAAGGTCATGGTGGCACTTCCGGGAGCTCGTATCGCTGACAACTACAAAATCAAAAAAGGGAAAATCCGTGGCTTAGAGTCACTTGGAATGATCTGTTCACTTGGTGAATTAGGTATTTCTGACTCAGTTGTACCAAAGGAATTCGCAGATGGTATTCAAATCTTGCCTCAAGATGCTGTTCCTGGGGACGAAGTCTTTTCTTACCTAGACTTGGATGATGAAATCATCGAACTTTCTATCACACCAAACCGTGCAGACGCTCTATCTATGCGTGGAGTAGCGTACGAAGTGGCAGCCATCTATGACAAGGCAGTCAACTTTAAAGAATTCAGTTTAATAGAAACAAATGAAGCTGCAACAGATGCCCTTTCTGTAGGCATTGAGACAGACAAGGCGCCTTACTATGCAGCCCGTATCTTGGACAATGTGACTATCGCACCAAGTCCACAATGGTTGCAAAACCTTCTCATGAACGAAGGGATTCGTCCGATTAACAATGTCGTAGACGTAACCAACTACATCCTGCTCTACTTTGGTCAACCCATGCATGCCTTTGACTTGGATACCTTTGAAGGAAGCGAGATTCGTGTGCGTGAAGCGCGTGCTGGTGAAAAATTGGTGACCTTGGATGGTGAAGAGCGTGACTTGGAAACAAATGACTTAGTCATCACTGTCGCAGACAAGCCAGTAGCCCTTGCAGGTGTTATGGGTGGTCAAGCAACAGAAATCTCTGAAAAATCTAGTCGTGTGGTCCTTGAAGCGGCTGTTTTCAATGGTAAATCCATCCGCAAGACTAGCGGACGCCTTAACCTTCGTTCTGAATCATCTTCTCGCTTTGAAAAAGGCATCAATGTGGCAACTGTTAACGAAGCACTTGATGCTGCAGCGAGCATGATTGCTGATCTTGCAGGTGCGACGGTACGTAAGGGCATCGTTTCAGCAGGAGAGCTTGATACTTCTGATGTGGAAGTTTCTTCAACTCTTGCAGACGTTAACCGCGTCCTTGGTACGGAGCTTTCCTATGCTGATGTGGAAGACGTCTTCCGTCGTCTTGGCTTTGGCCTTTCTGGCAATGCAGAAAGCTTTACAGTCAGCGTACCTCGTCGTCGTTGGGATATCACTATCGAAGCGGACCTCTTTGAAGAAATCGCCCGTATCTATGGTTATGATCGCTTGCCAACTAGTCTTCCAAAAGATGACGGTACAGCTGGTGAATTGACTGCGACACAAAAACTGCGCCGTCAAGTCCGTACCATCGCTGAAGGAGCAGGTTTGACAGAGATCATCACCTACGCTCTGACAACTCCTGAAAAAGCAGTTGAGTTTACGGCTCAACCAAGTAACCTTACAGAACTTATGTGGCCAATGACAGTGGATCGTTTCGTTCTCCGTCAAAATATGGTCTCAGGTATTCTTGATACAGTGGCCTACAACGTGGCTCGTAAGAACAAAAACTTGGCTCTTTACGAGATTGGAAAAGTCTTTGAACAAACAGGCGATCCAAAAGAAGATCTACCAAATGAGATCAATAGCTTTGCCTTTGCCTTAACCGGCTTGGTTGCTGAAAAAGATTTCCAAACGGCAGCAGTTCCAGTTGATTTCTTCTATGCTAAGGGAATCCTTGAAGCCCTCTTTACTCGCTTGGGACTAGAAGTGACCTATGCAGCAACAGCTGAGATTGCAAGTCTACATCCAGGACGTACGGCCGTGATTTCACTTGGCGACCAAGTTCTTGGTTTCCTTGGCCAAGTGCATCCAGTTACTGCCAAGGCTTACGATATCCC
Source organism: Streptococcus sp. 27098_8_70 (assembly GCF_041432215.1). Taxonomy (GTDB): domain Bacteria; phylum Bacillota; class Bacilli; order Lactobacillales; family Streptococcaceae; genus Streptococcus; species Streptococcus oralis_CP. Next base: position 122,538 of record NZ_JAPVZD010000002.1, on the reverse strand, counting down.
AGAAACTTATGTAGCGGAGCTCAACCTTTCAGCCATTGAAGCTGCCCTTCAACCAGCTGCTCCATTTGTGGAAATCACCAAATTCCCAGCAGTCAGCCGTGACGTGGCCCTACTCCTCAAGGCAGAAGTCACTCATCAAGAAGTTGTAGATGCTATCCAAGCTGCAGGCGTGAAACGTTTGACTGATATCAAACTCTTTGACGTCTTCTCAGGCGAAAAACTGGGAGTTGGCATGAAGTCAATGGCCTATAGCTTGACCTTCCAAAATCCAGAAGATAGCTTGACAGACGAAGAAGTCGCACGCTATATGGAAAAAATCCAAACTTCTCTCGAAGAAAGAGTTCATGCAGAAGTGCGTTAAATTTTCAATCCATCCTTCGGGGTGGATTTTTAGTTTCAAAAGGACAGTTCAGAAGAGAAAAGCGATAGTTGAGGAGGAAGCCATCTCAGAAGGTCTTTAATGAGTTATACTAATGCTATCACTGAAGTACTTAAAATTTATTAGAGAAAGGATACTTTTGCTACTTATTATCCGATAAAATGGACATAAATCGTTGTAAAGGCTATCAAAAAGGAGTATAATAAGTGCAACATATCTCGGAGGTGGAAAATGTTAGAAGTAAGAAATCTAGAGAAAAGTTTCGGTCCCAAGCAAGTCTTGTTTGGTGTCGATTTTCAGGCAAGTCCAGGAAGGATTCTGGGCTTGGTCGGGAAGAATGGTGCTGGGAAAACAACGATTTTCCACAGTATGTTGAAATTTTTAGAGTATCAAGGAGAGATCAGTCTGGATGGGCAGGAGATTCGTCAGGAAACCTATGCTCGGATTGGTTATCTGCCTGAGGAACGCAGCCTTATGCCCAAGCTGACAGTCCTTGAACAAGTTCGCTATTTGGCGACTCTAAAGGGCATGGATGCCAAGGAAGTCAAGGAAAAACTCCCCCAATGGATGGAGAAATTGGAAGTGAAGGGCAAATTGACCGACAAAATCAAGAGCCTTTCCAAAGGGAATCAGCAGAAAATTCAGCTCATTATCACCCTAATCCATGAGCCAGACTTGATTATCTTGGATGAGCCTTTTAGTGGTTTGGATCCAGTTAATACCGAGTTACTCAAACAAGTCATCTTGAAAGAGAAAGAGCGCGGTGCAATCATTATCTTTTCTGACCATGTCATGACCAATGTCGAGGAGCTTTGCGATGATATCCTGATGATTCGTGATGGGCGTGTGGTCTTGCATGGACCAGTTCAGGATGTTCGTAATCAATATGGGAAAACACGTCTCTTTGTTTCAAGTGAACGAAGTAAGGAAGAATTGGAAAATCTTCCTCATGTCAAACAGGTGAGCTTGACCAAGCAAGGCAGTTGGAAATTGATCCTAGATGATGAGAGCGCTGGAAGAGAACTCTTCCCAATCCTCACTCAAGGTCAATATATTGCGACCTTTGACCAACAGGCTCCAACAATCGATGAAATCTTTAAACTAGAATCAGGGGTGGAAGTATGAGAAATATGTGGGTTGTAATGAAGGAAACCTATCTTCGACATGTCAAGTCGTGGAGTTTCTTCTTTATGGTGATTTCGCCGTTCCTCTTTTTAGCCTTATCTGTAGGAATCGGCTTTCTCCAAGGGTCTTCTATGGCCAAGAATAGCAAGATAGCAGTAGTAACAACTGTGCCATCTGTGGAAGAAGGGCTCAAGGGTACCAATGGTATCAACTTTGATTATAAGGATGAAGCCAGTGCCCAGGCTGCTATCAAGGATGAGAAAATCAAGGGTTACCTAACCATTGACCAAGAGGACAGTGTCCTCAAGGCCGTCTATCATGGTGAAACTTCTCTTGAAACAGGCATCAAACTAGCAGTAACCAATAAGCTAAACGAACTGCAATACCAACTCAATCGCTCGGCGGCTAATTTGTCTCAAGAACAGGAAAAACGTCTGAGTCAAACTGTTGATTTTACTGAGAAGATTGATGAATCTAAGGAAAACAAAAAAATTGTTCAAACCATTGCTGCCGCAGGGCTTGGCTTCTTCCTTTATATGATTTTGATTACCTATGCTAGTGTCACTGCTCAGGAAGTGGCTAGCGAGAAAGGAACCAAAATCATGGAGGTGGTCTTCTCTAGTATCCGAGCAAGTCATTATTTCTACGCTCGCATGCTGGCTCTGCTTCTTGTGATTTTGACTCATATTGGCATTTACGTCGTGGGTGGGCTGGCTGCTATTCTGCTCTTTAAAGATATCCCTATCTTGGCACAATCTGGAATTTTAAATCATCTAGGAGAGGCCTTCTCGCTCAATACCTTATTGTTTGTCTTGGTTAGTCTCTTTATGTACGTTGTTTTAGCAGCCTTCCTAGGCTCTATGGTTTCTCGCCCTGAGGATTCAGGAAAGGCCTTGTCGCCATTGATGATCTTGATTATAGCAGGATTTGTCGGTGTGACCTCTCTAGGTGCTGCTGGGGACAATTTAGTTCTGAAAATTGGTTCCTATATTCCTTTCATCTCGACCTTCTTTATGCCATTTAGAGCTATAAATGGGTATGCCAGTGGTCTGGAAGCTTGGATTTCGCTTGCCATAACGGTTGTTTTTGCAGTCACTGCAACAGCCTTTATCGGACGCATGTATGCTAGTCTAGTCCTTCAAACAGATGATTTGGGAATCTGGAAAACCTTTAAACGTGCCTTAGCTTATAAATAGGAAAGCCTCGCAAAAGCGAGGTTTTTCTAGATGTTAAACACTGAAATCGGCAAAAATATTTTTCATATCTATTGACTTTTAGTAGTGAAATTTGGTATGATAGTAGACGGTATTGTTTACCCCATTTGTAAGGCCCCGGAACCTTTCAAATACCCCGCGGACCGGAACATCCGCCCTGTAAACAAAAACGATATTCATATAGGAGAAATCATGAACAAAACTACATTCATGGCTAAACCAGGCCAAGTAGAACGCAAATGGTACGTTGTTGACGCAACTGATGTACCTCTTGGACGCCTTTCAGCAGTTGTTGCTAGCGTACTTCGCGGAAAAAACAAACCAACATTCACACCACACACTGATACAGGTGACTTCGTAATCGTTATCAATGCTGAAAAAGTTAAATTGACTGGTAAAAAAGCAACTGATAAGATCTACTACACTCACTCAAACCACCCAGGTGGATTGAAACAAATCTCTGCTGGTGAACTTCGTTCTAAAAATGCAGTACGTTTGATCGAAAAATCAGTTAAAGGTATGCTTCCACACAATACTCTTGGCCGAGCTCAAGGTATGAAATTGAAAGTATTCGTTGGAGCTGAGCACACTCACGCTGCACAACAACCAGAAGTTCTTGATATTTCAGGACTTATCTAAGGAAAGGAACAATAAAGTATGTCACAAGCACAATATGCAGGTACTGGACGTCGTAAAAACGCTGTTGCACGCGTTCGCCTTGTTCCAGGAACTGGTAAAATCACTGTTAACAAAAAAGATGTTGAAGAGTACATCCCACACGCTGACCTTCGTCTTGTTATCAACCAACCATTCGCAGTTACTTCAACTGTAGGTTCATACGACGTTTTCGTTAACGTTGTAGGTGGTGGATACGCTGGTCAATCAGGAGCTATCCGTCACGGTATCGCTCGTGCCCTTCTTCAAGTAGACCCAGACTTCCGCGATTCATTGAAACGCGCAGGACTTCTTACACGTGACTCACGTAAAGTTGAGCGTAAGAAGCCAGGTCTTAAGAAAGCTCGTAAAGCATCACAATTTAGTAAACGTTAATTCGAGAGAATTACTATACTTACAAAGAGCACCTTTCGGGGTGTTCTTTTTTATACTTTCTTACTAAATTGGTGCAATTGACACAGTTGTTGCGACTTTAGTCGCTTACAAATGTGGCTGCAATCTGACAAAGTCAGTTGCCTCAAAACGTTAATCAATACGATACTATCAACGTTCACAAGCACTCAAGAGTTTACCTTATGGGTGCTTTTTTATGTTTTTTGAAAAAGTTCACCTCAAAGTTTACCTTATTTTAACCTTATTGTTTTAGAGACTTCTAAAGGCTATTTCTCCTGCTGTTTGATTTACTGTTTCTGTAGTATTGACATAAGTCTTCGTTATTTAGATGTCACTATGAGTAAGTGCTTCTGAAATAGCATTTAATGATGTTCCAGCCCGTCTTGCCAAAGTTGCTCCAGTGTATTTTAATTTGTGAGGAGATGCTGGAGGAAGTTCCGGATGTCTTCTTCGAATAGTATTCATTCGATGATTAAGGTAATCAATATGAAGTGGAACGTTAATACCGTTTTTTCTATTATTGTATGTGAAAACGAATTGCTTTTCATTCTGTCTGATTCCAAACAGCTTTAGTTGCTTTTTTGTTTTATTTTCCAATCGGTCAGGATATTTATTAGTTCTTTAGGAGCTTTAAATAGAGTTTTTTTATTTCCTTTGGTTGATTTCAGATTCCCGAATTTGTCTAATGTTTGTTCAATGAGAATTTCATTTTTTTTATAATTGATATATTTCCATTGGAGAGCATAGGTTTTTGATTTTCTATATGATAAAAAGAATGTCGTATAGAACAAAGCATAATCTTTTAATTCCATTCGATCATTTTTTAGATCTTCATCAAATGCTTGTAGCCATTGTTTAAGTTACTCCTCATTTAATGCTAATTCTTCAAACTTTTTACTTTCTTTGAGAGCTAGTTTTTTATTAGCTTTAATTCTACTGATTGAAGAAATTGAGAAAGCAATACAAGACAAGGGTATAACTTTTTCAAGCTTTGTCATTCAAGCATGCGAGTATGCGCTGAGAGATATGGATAAGTAGAATATAAAAAAGAAAAATATTATAATAGGTTTATGACAAAGAACCATCACCTTATGTAAGCAATATTAAGATGCTTGGTTTTAGTAACATGTAGTAAGGAAATGGTGTATCATGAGCATAATTGATGGAAATATGACTGCAGAGTTATCTAATAAAATAAAATCAATAGAAGTTGATTTTATTGAGACATTTTCAAATGGATTTCAATCAGACAATCAGTATCTATATCAAGAAGATTTTGGAGAACGTCTTTCTTTGCTATTATCAAGTATTCATTACCATGTAAATCTACTTTTGCGTGAAATGAACTCTAGAATGAAGCAGAAAAATTTTTACTATTTGGCGGATTCAAGTAGGAAATTGCTGGCTTGTATCAACATTGTGGATAGGTTATCAAAGATTTCGGAATTAAAGAATATTGGTTTTACAGTTGATAAAGAATATGGTGAAATATTTCAAAAATGTAATCAATTCCTTATGGAGTATAATGGAAGTTCTATTCCTACAGATATGGAGCAAAATGAAATTAAATACGAACTACCTATATTTTTTATTGGAGATACTATTAATAAAAAAAGTGGTGGAGTTGAATCTGGTTTTAAATTGTTCCCTATTGGTGAAGGGTCGTATGCTCAGGTTTTTAAATACTTTGATGATTTCTATGATAAATATTTTGTTGTGAAAAGAGCTAGGACTGATTTAGATGCTAAAGAGTTGGAGAGATTTTATAAAGAGTATGAAGTTATGAAATCCATAAATTCTCCTTATGTATTAGAAGTTTATCGTTTAGATAAAAATAAAAATGAATACTTCATGGAGTTCGCAGATTTTTCATTATATGATTTTATTTTGAAGAATAATCAGAAGCTCAATTTTATGATACGTAGAAAGCTCTGTTTACAAATAATTAGGGCTTTTGAAGTATTTGACAGAATTGGGGTTTTGCATAGAGATATTAGTCCCAAAAATGTTTTACTCAAAAAATATCAAGATGAGGTTGTCGTAAAAATTGCTGACTTTGGATTAGTTAAAACAGTTGATAGCCAGCTGACATCATTAGAAACAGAAGTTCGTGGATATTTTAATGATGTATCTAGTTTAAGTACAGAAGGGTTTAAAAATTACAACAAGCAATACGAATATTACGCACTCTCGAAATTAATTTATTTTGTTTTAACTGGAAGATATAAAAATATGAATAAATTTGATTTTCCAAAACTAAAAGAATTTATGGAAAAAGGCTTGAATTCTAATCATAATTTGAGGTACAAAGCAATAGCGGAGCTAAGGGCTGCATTTTTAGAAATACAAGAAGAATGGAAATTTTAGAATTCTGAGGTAAGTGGAATGGATTATACAGGAATGATAGAGAATATTGCTAGTTTGCATAATATTCCAAATATGGATAAAGAGTATGTCTTATACTATGATGAAACCAATAATGCTAGAGTTTTTAAGTTGACAGAAGAAGGCTTTAATTTTGACGAACATGCATATTTTATTTTGGGTGGTCTAGCTTTTGAAAAAGGAAAAATCTTACAGCAAAGCATTACAGATGAACTGGTTGATAATTTAAAATTGCAGTCCAATATGAGAGAGATAAAATTTAAGCATATTCAGCAAAAGTCTAAAAATTTCATAGAATTACTTTCTAAACCGAAGTTTAAAATCTTTGTTGAGTGGTTGGAAAAAAATAACTGTTGGATACATTACACATATTTAGATAATTTTTATTTTAGTATAGTTGATATAATTGATACGTTGCCAGAATCGGCTATTGGAGGGTTATATTTTAGTAGAGACTTAAAAAATTCACTGTATTATTATATAAAAAAAGATAAAGATTGGTTTGTAAATTTCATGAAGTATTTTGAATACCCTAATGTTACCAATCAGGAGCAATTTATTAATGAATTGTTAAGTTGGATTGAGAGATTTAATCCAACTGTTGTGGATTTTAATATGGAATACATAAGGCAGTCACTTAAAGCTCATAAAAAAGAAGATTTAATATTGCCAACATCGAATAAAGCTGGTGTTATGATTGAAAATTACTATTCTGTGTATGCAAATTCCATAGTTAGTTACTACAATTCAGAGCACATATTTGATGAAGAATATACTATTCAAGAAAAACTAGAAGAATCTCCTGTAGAATTTTCTGGGAAAAAAGCGAATTACAAATTTGTAAAGTCTGATAATGATGTTTTTATTCAATTATCGGATGTTGTTGTAAGTATATTAAGAATGTGGATGGCAATGTTAGAAGAGTTGCAACAACTATATCTCACATTATCAAATGATAAAAAAAGTGTTATGAAATCTATTCAATATGTAATGAAAAATTCTATGTATGAGACTTACGGTTTTAAACATGGCATAGGTAGCGACAGATTTGAAAAAAAGATAAGTCATTTTCTAGAGTTTAAATTTTAACGATATAATTTTTTGGCAAGAATGCAAAAGGAACGCTTCAAAGACTGAAGTGTTCCTTTTGTATATTATCAGCATACAGAACTGAACTATTACCCTATTTAAAAAACATTGATTCAAATTTTATGAAATGAATAAGTAATTTTAGTTCTGAAAAGCCTTGATATTGCGCTGTTTTTAGTCCAACTGAAACTCATGCTTTCCAAGTCAGGTCTTAAGAAAGCTCGTAAAGCATCACAATTCTCAAAACGTTAATCAATACGATTATATCAACGTTTACAGACATTCAAGAATTTACTCTTGGATGTCTTTTTTGTTTCAAAAAATCAAAGTTCACCCCAAAATTCACCCCATATTCACCCCATCAATTTTTTAAACTACGAAATGCAATATCACCTACAGTCTGATTGACTTTATCTTTGGTATTAACGTAAGTTTTTGTAATTTCTTTATCACTATGAGTAAGAGCTTCTGAAATGGCCTCAAGAGAAATACCTGCTTGTTTAGCAAGAGTAGCACCAGTATGTCTTAGTTTGTGTGGTGAAGCTGGTGCTAATTCGGGATGTCTTCGTCTAACTGATTTCATTCTATAGTTTAGATAGTCTGTATGGAGAGGAAGATTAATATTATTAGTACGATCATTATAAGTAAAAACAAACTGTTTTTGTGTTTGCTTCAGTCCGAAAAGTTTGAGCTCTTCTTGTTGTTTAACTTTCCAATTTGCTAGAAGCTCCATTAGTTCGGTCGGTGCTTTAAAGAGAGTCCTTTTGTTTCCCTTAGTTGATTTCACATTACCAAAACGGTCTAAAGCTTGTTCTATAAGTATTTCTCCGGTTGAAAAGTTGATATGTTTCCATTGCAAAGCATAACTTTCTGATTTTCGGTCAGATAAGAAGAAAGTTGTATAAAAGAGAGTATAGTCTTTCAGGTCAATGAGTCCTTCCTCTAAATCAGTGTCAAAAGCTTGTAACCATAATTTTAGCTCCTCTTTATCGAGAGAAAGATCTTCTTCACGTTTACTCTCTTTAAGGAGAATTTTTTTATTTGCTTTAATTCTACTAATTGTTTTTCGGAGTTTATTTGATGGAATATACTCAAGCTCCTCAGCCAAATCGAAAACAGAATTTACATAGCTCCTAATAACCTTGAAATTAGCATAACTATTTGCCTTTGGAGTAAGTAGTGATAGTATAAGTTGTTTATTATTAATCAAATGTTCTATTGAGTAATTACCTAAAATTGGAATGATATGAAGCCTAAATATATTTTCTGTTTGAAATACGGTTGCTTTAGTAGGAGGTTTTAGTGTAGTAGTGGTTTGTCCTGCTTTGTAGGATTCCCACCAAACGTTTTTATAGAAGTCGGAAAAGAGTATAGAACCATTATTTTCTAGTAAGGCTGATTCTCCACTAAGAATTTTGTCAATCTTGTTTTGAAGTTCTAGTTTGTATTTTTTTCTTCACTCCTTGTTTTGAAACGTTTTTCAATCACTTTCTTATCAACACCTAGTGAAGACTTAACTTCCTCAGGAATGTAGATTCGTAAGCGATAAGTTCCATTTTTAGTTTTTGTAATTGACATAGTATTCTCCTTTTTAATTGAGCTAGAAAAATACCGTGATTCAATATAACAAACCATGGTAGAAATGCTACTGGTTTTGTAACCAGCGATTGATTTCTGCTTTATCAAAGCGAATAGTTTTTCCGACTCTGATGTGAGGTAATCCTTTCTTGATCCAACTATCTAGAGTATTGTTTGAGATGCAGAGATAGCGGCAAGCCTGCTGTTTGTTTAAAAATGGGCTTTCAAGGTTACTATTGTTCAACTTCTTTTCAATTTCTTTCTTGTACGCATGTAAGAGATGCCCACGGACGTTGATTTTCTTGACTGTCATTGATGATTCCGTTATTTGTATCAATTACTTTGATCTCTGCAGGGATATCAACAGAAGTTGATAAAGTATCTAAAAATGCTCTTGCGCTGTCGTAGTTTCCTAATGTTGATTTATTTGTTTTTGCCATAGTGTTATCCTTTCTGACAAAAAGTGCGTGGTCAGACTTTCTAGAATGCTGACAAGTAATTTTAATCTTTGATGATAACAAGTTATCAAATGTTACCAATTTAACTCAAATAGTACATTTTTCATCACCCCGATCTTTTAATTTCACTTATTATATCGCAAGGGGATTCCTTCAGCTACGTCATTTTAATATTAAAAATTAAATTATCTCAAAAATACGCCATTGTATAAATATTATAGTACAGGTAGTCAAAAATTTACGTCGGTGGATATATATTATAGTATGATGTTGTTCTAAATTTTCGTCGGACTCTTCTTATTTTGCTCAGGTAGTTAGACCTCTTCGTTGGGATACCTATTTTTTAGGTTGTTTTGATTATTCATTTTCGGTAGGGGGGGAAGAATTTACGCTAGGATCTTAGAAATTTTTAACCATAGCGAAGAACATTCGGTTTTTATTTACAGGAGAATAAAATAAAACCAAGTCAATTTTTTTTGTGACTTGGTTTATGTTTCTATTTCGTCAATAAGCTGTATCATTAGCTTGAGACTTCGTTCTTGTTTACTAGGTGTTAGTTCCTTAATTTTATATATTAGCTGATTTATTAAAGGATTGCTTTCGGTTACGGATATATCGAAAAAAGTCTCTATGTCTGTATCAAGTGTATCCATAATTTTTTGTAATGTTTTGATTTTGATATTTGGTTCAAGGTTTTCTAATTTATAAGTATATTTTAATGGTAAGTCTGCAAGTTCCTCTAGTTGCTGTTGAGTTAAATTTTTTTGAAGTCTCAGTAATCGGATTCGCTTACCTAGATAAGATTGTAGATTTGTTTTTGTCATATCAGTACCCCTTAAATCCTATCATACTGAATTTTATAGTCTTAAAAAACTACTATAAAAGAGAAATATCACATGAAATAGTTTTAAAATACTACAATATGTGATAAATAGGACTATAAAACTATCAAAAGGAGTTTATATGATGGAATTAAACACAGGTCACGGCACTATCAAGAAACTGCGTAACGGAATGGTCGTTTCAACGCTTGCAATCTCGGCTCTAGGGGTAGCCTCTGGGGTATCTGCTAGTGAGACTGAGGTAGCCGTTAACGAACCTGCAACTAAGGTAGTTGCTAAGGACGAGGTTAAACCTAAAGTTCCTAGTCAAGCTGATGTAGATACGGCTAAGGCTGAATCAGATAAGGCTAATCAGGATGTAGCTAAGCAAAAAGAAGTTGTTTCAACTACTGAAGCAAACATTGCTAATGCTGAAAAGTCTATCGCTGAAACTACTAAAAAGGTAGAAGAAGCTAAGACTGTTACACCTGAAAAGGTAGCTGAAGCTAAAGCAGATGCTGACAAGAAAGCCAGCGAGCTTGCGACTGCTGAGAAGACTGTAGCTGATGCCGATAAGTCTGTATCTGCCACTGCTGAAAAGGTTGAAGACCAAACTAAGGTAGTATCTAATGCTGAAAAGACTGCTACAGATGCGTCTAACAAGGTAGCTGAAGCTCAGAATAAAGTAGATTCTCTTTCATCTACTACAGATATTCATACACTCGACAGAGAAGCTTATGGTCTTACTGTAAAAGTTAGAGTTGATGAGAGAAAGGTAGATGAGGCTCAGAAAAAACTTGACGACGGTAAAAAGGCTGTTGCAGACAAAGAACAGGCTATAAAAGACACCCAAGATAAGGTATCTTCTGCAGAAAAAGAGCTTAAACAAGCTACTACAAACCTCAATGTTGCTAAGGCTAACCAATCTCAAAAAGAAGAAGCAGTTAAGAAAGCTAAGTCAGCTCTTGATGTAGCTAAACAGGGTGTTACCGAAACAACTACTCAAAAGGTAGACAAAAAAGCAGTTGAAGTAGCTCAAAAAGCATACGTCAATGCCTATGCAGAACTCAAAGACGCAGAAAGAGGGGTATATCTTGCTAAGACTAGGTATGGTAAAGCTGAAGATGACCTTTACTTTGCTCGCAGACACTTGTCCGATATCCAATTGAACAAGATTGACGTTCCAGCTCTTGAAAAGGCTCTTGAAGACGCCAAAACTCAGTTGGCTGAAGACAAAAAAGCCCTAAAAACTGCTGAAGAAGTTCTTGAACTAGCTAAAACAAACGCTATTGACAAGGCTAAGTCTCTTGCAGAGGCTAAAAAGGCTCTTGCAACTGCCAAAGCTGAAAAAGCCTCAGCAGACAAGGCTCTTGAAGCTGCCAAAGGTGAATTGGAAGTTCTTACTAAGGCTCATGATGTAGCAGTCTTGGCTCGTAAGTCAGCTGGTGAGGACCTTGCTCGCAAACGTGAAGCGTCTAAAGAGGCTACTGATACCTATACAGTGCTTGAACTTGCCCTTACTAAGCGTGATGAAGTTCTTAAGGCTTTGGACAAAGAGCTTACTGATACTAAATCCAAGCTTGGGGTACTTCGTGCTGAGTTGAAAACTGCTAAGGAAGAGTTGGCTCGTCTTGAGGGTATTGCTGAAGTTAAGGCTCGTGGTTATGAAAACTTTAAGCAACTCAAAGCTGAACACGACGCATACCTTGCAGAACAACAACGCTTGCAAGCTTTGAAAGACAAAGAAGATGCAATCCGTAAAGCAGGTGGTCAACCTAAGGAGGTTACTGACGCAACTGGTAAAGTTGTTGATGTTGTGGATGCGAAGGCTAAGGATAAAGCAGTAGTTGCGACAGTAGGAACTAAAGACGATAAAACATATCAAGCTCCTGCACAAGCTACAAATGCACAAGCTACAAATGCACAAGCTACAAATGCTCAAGCTACAAATGCAAAAGCAGAACCTAAGAAACAACTTCCAAATACAGGAACAAAGGATTCAGGGCTTTTAGCATTGCTTGGAGCAAGTGTTGGACTCCTCGCTTTAGCAGGAAAACGAAAATATAATAGATAAAAAGAAAGAGAGCGGTTGGCTCTCTTTTCTCTATTACAGTTCAGTTATATATAAATTTTATATGGTGTGAACTTTTTGGTAAAATCTAGCTCAATTCGTGTATTTTTAGGGTGAAATTCACACCATTCAACTGAAATTTATTCAAATTAGATGAAATTCTGTTTTCTGAAAAAGTGGGAAAACATTGATTTCAAGCATTTACTGAAGGTTATTCAAATCATAGTTTTTCCAACCAGGTCTTAAGAAAGCTCGTAAAGCTTCACAATTCTCAAAACGTTAATCAATACGATTATATCAACGTTTCAAAGCACTCAAGAGTTTACCTCATGGGTGCTTTTTTTATGTTTTTTGAAAAAGTTCACCTCAAAGTTTACCTTATTTTCACCTTATTGTTTTAGAGACTTTAAGGCAAATTCACCGACTGCCATAGGGACTACATTTGAAGTATTGACATAAATCTGTGTTGTACCTGTGTCGCTATGTGTTAGAGCTTCAGAAATAGCTTCTAAGCTCATTCCTGCTTGTTTAGCAAGTGTTGCTCCCGTATGCCGTAGTTTGTGTGGCGTAGCGTGTGTAAGCTCTGGGTGTCGCTTTTTGATAGTTTTCATCTTATTATTAAGATAGTCAGCATGTAAAGGTTTATTGATATTCCCTCTGGTATCTATATAAGTGAAAATGAATTGTTCTGAATTGCTGATGATGCCAAACTTTGCCAGTTCATATTTTTGTTGTTTTTTCCATAAAGTCAGAAGTTGAAGCAAGTCACTAGAAATAGAAAAGATAGTTTTTTTATTTCCTTTGGTAGATTTTACTTGTCCGTATCTGTCTAAAGCCTGAATTAACTGAATCTGAGATTTTGAAAAGTCGATATGTTTCCACTGGAGAGCATATGTTTCTGATTTTCTATCTCCAAGGAAAAAGGTGAGATAAAAAAGGACGTAATCTTTGAGTGAGATTTTATCGTTCTCTAAATCTTCTTTAAAAGCTGAGAACCATTCTTGGAGTTGTTCATGAGTTAAATATAAATCTTCATCACGTTTTGATTCTGCAAGTTGAATTTTTTTGACGGCCTTAATTCGTCTTAAAGTTTTTGCAACTCTATTTGCTTCAATATACTCAAGTTCTTCTGCCCAATCAAAAATAGAAATAACGTAACTTCGTAAAGTTTTGAAGTTGGCATATTCGTTGGCTTTTGCCGTCATCAAATTTAGAATAACCTGTTTATTTTGGTTTAAAAATTGAATCGTATAGTTTCCAAGAAGGGGTAGTATATGCTTTTCAAAACATGTTTTTGTATTAGCAATAGTTGACCTACTTGGTGGCTTTGAAGTAGATGTTGTTTGTCCTGCTTTGTAGGATTCCCACCAAATATTAGTATAGAAGTCTGAGAAAAGAATATCTTCTTTGGCTAGTCCCGAAAACGCATGGTCTTCAATTTGGTTTAGCTTCGTAAGTAAGTCTATCTCTGCTTGTCGTGCCTCCTTTCTTGTTTTAAATCTTTTATCATAATAGTTATTATTAACGATGCCAAGAGGCATTCGTGCTTCTATTGGTATATAGACTTTTAATCGGTAAGTTCCGTTTTTTGTCTTACTGATAGTCATGATATTCTCCTTTATATCGAACCAGAAAATATCATGACCATTATAAAATAAAAATCTTGATTTTTCTAGTTGTTACCGTTTAGCCAGCAGTCAATAGAGTCTTTGTGGAATCGAATTGTTTTTCCAATTTTGATTGATGGAAGCCCCCTTTGAATCCATGAATCAAGAGTATTGTTGGAAATTCCCAAATAGTCGCAAGTCTGTTGTTTGTTCAAATAGGGACAACTTAAAGAATTTTTTTCTATTTGTTGTTCAATTTCTTTTTGGATAAGATTGGATAGTAGTAGTTGAATCTGATGAATCTGTTCATCAGGAAGAATTACTTGCATTTATTACCCTCCTTCTTATCTTGGTTCCTCATTGGATTGCATCGACGTGAATCCAAATACTTAGCAAAAAAGTAGGTGCGCTCAATGATAAGTCCTAGAAGTGGTGTGTGATTAGCTCGTGCATACCAGACGAGTTCTTCAAACTCTGTGAAGTCATTCTGTTCAATAATATCCACAACTTCATGCATGAAATCATCTGAGTTATTTTCTACAAGAAATTTATCGAGATTAAAACCACATCCAACTTCAATATCATTTATATCATATTGAGTTTTCTCCTTGTTTTCGGCATGAATGAAGTAGTCAAAAAGTCCTTTGGGAGATTGTACGATTTCTACATGAGCAGGTCCATTCAACTTGTCCTTGATTAGCTCGGAAACTTGTTTATAACTTTTGAGAGAATCAAAGAAGAAAGCCCCGTGTTTGTGAGATTTTTTCAGTTCCCCAGTTTGTCGGTTAATGTCTTTATCGTGCCAAGGACTAAGGATGAAGGGGATGTGTAGTTCTTCAAGAACTTCAAGGTAGTCAGCAGGGGCGCTTTCTTTGTAAAAAAGGAATGTCCACTTGCTGGAGCGTTGTTCTTTTGTCATTTTGATATACCTTTCTGATTACTGATTACAGGATAATTGGGGGTCGTAGTAACCCCAATTATCTTGGAAAATGCTAGAAGGGGGGGCTATCTGGCTACTGCTTAACGCAAGCCATAGCCCCTTTTTATCGTTTTTTACCAACTAACCATAGCTTATTACGAATCCGATTAGGTGCTGAAAAGTAGTAGTCAGGATGTTGACTCGAAACCTCTTCTTTCAGTTGAGAGGTCATGTCAGCCAAAATTTTTTGCCCCTGCTGGTCTCTAGGGACTTTGACAAAAACCGTCACATCATCTTTTCGTATGTCTACGACACTCTTATGTGCACAGTGATTAAAACTACTATTTATGGGATTGAAGGTAGTTATATTCTGATTGTCAATCGTTGTTACTTTTTCTGATTTCTCACGTTGCGTTAGAAACTGACGAAGTTTGAATGTAAAGTATACGGACTTAAAATAGTTGAATAGACTATCAAATCGAAATCGATTCAGAATTTCAAACATTACAGAAACAAATAGTGTAAGTAGAAGGAAGGACATTGCTGTATAAGAATATTTGCTTCCTAAATCTAAATAGCCATTGAACTGGGAGAGGTCAAAAAAACTCAGAGGATTTAGTTTAAACTGATTTGATAGAAAATCCAGAGACCATCCTATAAATCCTGCTAGAAATGAAACTAGAATTAGATTGATATTGATGTTGAATGTCCTCATGAAGTAAGATTTTTTCACCATTAAAGAATTCCTTTCTTTGTGTAATACGTTGGACATAGTAGCGGAAGTACCTGATAAGGATGTTCGTTATCAATTACTTGAATCAGACCTGTTCCATGCCCGATAGGGATAACAATACCTTCTGGGTCGAGGTCAGGGAATAGAAATTGTGTCGTCTTCTTGTTAATGTTGCCAATCTGGATGAGGACATTAAGTTGTTCACGAACAGAAATGGGAATCGTAGTGTGATCGAATCTTTGTGAAACAAGTAACAAATGAAGTTTTGTAGCACGTCCGAGAAGTGCGATAGAAGATAAGAGTGAGAAAAACGATTCTTTAATCGTCTTATTGACTCCCTCAGATAATGCAAGAACTTCATCAATCACAATTGTCATATGGCTGAACTCATGACGTGGATTCTCGTATAGGATTGCTTGACGTTTGTGAATCAGTTCTAGACATTGACTTAATTTCTCATTGATTTCTGATACAAAGTCGGACTTAGAGCGATTTTCAACGGGGTGAAGCACTGCAATTTGATGTTCACGAGCCCAACGACTAGGTGTGTCAAATTTTGGGTCTACTATAATTAAATCAGATTGATGTTTGAGTACACTCAGTAAATAGGTGAGAGCATAGGATTTACCCGAACCACTATTTCCACAGATTGCCATGTGATTGACCTTATCAAGATTGAGAGTGAAATTTTCCATAATTGGAATTTGATTTTTTGGTAAACTTGTTGTGTATCTATCAAGATCAGGAATGACTAATCGTTTTGAAATTCCCACCCTCCACGGAAAGAAAAGTCCTCGCTGAATATGGATATCATCCGTTTTTAGAGGGACGAAGTATGTGGCATTTTGCTTCAATAATGTGTAATGTGGATATAGGGTTGCGTTAGCAATCAAGAAGATTTTATTATAGAGCTCATCATCTAAAATATAGGCACAGGGAAGCCGTGGGATGAAAATGAAACCATTTTCTTGAATGAGGATGTTAAAACTGTTTGTGTAACTCGTTTCGCCTTGCATCAAGGCTCCCAGAGCCATATTAAGGCTCTGGAGCAAGTATGATTGCAAGACGGCATCTGTTTCAGATACCATTATTTAACCTCCTTAATGCCATCAGCTTTAAAGTAAACGTTATAGCGTACTTCAACGGCTTGAAGGTTATCGAATTGAATCAAACTCATGAAATCAGGTAGCTTAATTTTGTCTTCAAACTTAACTTGGAACGGTTCGAGTCCTTCTTGGATGAAGGTTGCCTTGTAAGCGATGATTTCGCCAGTAGGCTTTCCATCCTCAAAGAGTTGCTGTGGTTCAAGTTCCGTACTTAAGCAGTAAATGCCTTGTTTGTTGTCAATGTATTCATTAGCGGTGTTAGTTGAATATCCACCTTTGCGATTACGTGTTTTCATTAGATTTACCTCGTATTTGATTATTTGTCTTAGCTAAGAACAATTTTAGTTTAACGTAATTTCATGAAGTAGACTGTCAGTTTTCCTGACAGTCTACTTTTAAATTTTTGGTATGAGACAGGCTAATTCGGATAACCAATAAGTTAATTTCTCAGCTATTTGATGCGAAGTTTCTTCCTCTGGGAAATCTGAAATAAAGCTTGATAAGGAGTCTAGAAAAATTCCTTTATTTTTTTCAATGATTTGCGCTACTTCTTTCTTTGAGACATTAGAAAATTTTTTTGCTATTGACTTTTTTAAAAAAGTATTTTCAAACGTAGGATCTATCAAAATTGTAGATATTATGTTTTCAATAAGTAGTAGTTCGAATTCAATACTTGGGAAAAATAATTCCCTAGGATTTTTATAATCTAAA
This sequence comes from Streptococcus sp. 27098_8_70, assembly GCF_041432215.1. Taxonomy (GTDB): domain Bacteria; phylum Bacillota; class Bacilli; order Lactobacillales; family Streptococcaceae; genus Streptococcus; species Streptococcus oralis_CP. Next base: position 105,274 of record NZ_JAPVZD010000002.1, on the reverse strand, counting down.
CTGGTCTGAAAAGCTAACGAAGCATTAAAACTAATATTTCTTTTTCCCTTTAGAATTTGTCCAACTGTTGTTTCGGATAATAACTCAACTTCCCCTTCAGCTGTTTCATATCCAATTTGATTTTGTAACATTTCTCGCTCATTAAGTATTCTCTTGAGCTCTATACCTAACAGTTTGCAATATAATTCCTCTATTACACTTTTATATGTCATTTTACTTCCTTTCCGTCCTTGGACGGAATAGAAACACAGTCGTTTACCGAGCTAAGTATGAAAAAAACACACCAAAGAAACGGTGAAACATTTGACATAGCGAATACCTAAAGATGTAGCTATGTTCTGAGTTTCAATCCGTCCTTTGGTGCACCTTTGGACTTCATAATTTCCTATTTAAATAGGGATAATTACATTATATAGTGAAAAACGTGGTATAATTAAGGTGATTTTTATAAAATAACAACTTAAAAACACCACGTTTTTAAAAGGAAGATTATGATTTTTAAAAGGACAAAGAAGTATTTTATCGATTGTGCTTCATTGAGGCTAGATTCTAAAATTAAAATTATAAATGAGGAACGTAAGTCAAGGGCTTCAACAGAGTATTACTGGTATACAGGTCAAGAAAAGAAAATAAATAAGAAATATAAAAAACTTACGAATAGAGAGATTTCTTCAAGCAATTCTCCGTTAATTAGCCTTATTAGAAGAGGGATGGTAACCTCAAAGAATCCATATCTTTATACTCCTAATGCAATAGAAGATGTTTTGAACAATTGTAAGTTGGATGAATATGGCACAAAATTAGGTTTAGTTAGTAATGAAAAAAAGAAATATATAGCGCGTAATATAATGTTTAAATCTTATGATGAAATTTGCTTTGGTGATCGTTCCGAACATTGGAAACTCAAATCCTTCCTATCATCTATTATTATTTTAGATATTCTTTTTGAATCTTATGATGAAAATCTATGGAGAATAGTTTTAGGATATATGCCACTTAATATTGAATTTGAAAAAATAAGATTAGATGTTGTTGATGTTCAAAAAGTATATAGTATACTTTTTGAAGAGCATTATGAATTATTTATGACAGGGATTTTTCGAGCTACAGAAAAAGCTCTTAATGTTGATACCTTATTTTGGAAATTTTATGAAGAACGTGTAAAAAACGAATCAAAAAACATAAATAAAATAGCATTCGTTGATGTTTATCTGAACGAATTTTACACTGAAATTTTAAAGAAAAAAATTGATAAATTTATTAATGATGGCAGTTATTATGGCTATAAAGAAAAGTATGTTCATGAAAATAGTACTTATCAAAGTTTAGAGTCAATAATTTCAATTCAACAGGAGATGCGTTTGTACCAAGGTGATATGGAATCAGTTGAAATTAGAAAAAAATATGGTAATAAGGTATGGGATGATAATTTGCTAAATGCTCTAAATAAGGATAACATTGATGACGTTCTGGGTAAGTATACTGATGAATATTTAGATTATGAAGATATAGATGCCATATACGCGACATATATATTAGGACTGACAGAAAAATTACTTCATTTAATGAGTAGTTTCCAAAGTTTTAGAGAGGAAAATTCTCATTGGCAAGGCAATTATTTAGGTTATGTCAAAAAATACCAATATGGCAATGAGATCTTAGAATATATACAAACAGGAGATAAAGAGCTCCTGAGACCTTTGATTTATAAAAGCTTACAATATGGAAACAATGGATTTGCAAGAGAAAGATATTTTATAAAAAGACATCCAGATAGCTATTTAGCTCGAGAAGTAAGAAAATTTCATGAATAATTATGTCCAATATGTTTATAGAAAACAATAAAATTGCCTATTTAACTCTCTAGACAGAAACTAAACATATGTTTTAGGTTACCAATATCATAGTAATTACAGGATTTATTAGTATAAAAAATAATAATTATAATGTATTAAGAAATTAGATAAGGTTTTTAACTGGAAATAAATTGACGGCTAATTTAAGAAGTTGTATAATTCTAAGGAATTTAATTTATTCGCAGATAGATGTTTAGAAAGCTAGATTTCTTTCAACATTCTGATTACATTTGGGAGATAAAATTGATAGCCTATGAGGAAAAAATATGAATAACTCTTTTTTATTAGAATATGACATTGAATCTTTATCTAAAGTTATCTACTCTATTACTTCATGGTTTCCAAATAGGAGATTTTTAGGAATAGTAGATAAATTGAATAGAGATTTTATTAATAATGAAAGTAAGATTTTAGGGACTACTAAAATAGATTCATACAGCAAATTTGTAGACTTTTATAAAAAAGCAATTGAGTATTATATACCTGAATACCCAAAAGAAGATTTCCCTATTGATACTGGAAATGTAAGGTTCTATTCAAATGATAGATTTCATAAAATATTTATAGGAAATGGCAATGAAGATACTTATGAAACTTCATTTGTAATAGAATCTTTAGTGCATGATTTTAAGCAATTCAAAGAAATATGGTATGAGATACTTGAATATGAAGATTTAATTATTTCATCCTTAGAACCATTTAAAAGTGAGTTTACTCAAGAAAACTTTGAATGTCCACCTGAGAGTTATTTCAATTTTATATATCAAAATCATGAGCTTTTTTATGATAACGAACTTGCCCAGTATTTCAAAACATTCAAAAGTAATAATGCTGAGTTATATCCATTATTTACTCCTGTTAATAACTTTCCCATATTTTTACCAGTTATGAAAGATTGTTTTATGGAGAGAATAGAAAGCGAAATAGAGGAATCAAAGTTTGAAGAATCTATTTGGTTAAGCTTCTGGAGCAGACTAAATTGTAATTTTACAAAATTCTTTGAACGAGAAGGAAATTCATTTTATAATCTGAGGTTAATTAACAAAGAGGCTAAAGAAAAGATTGATTTAAAAAATACATTGGCATTTTTAAATGAAGATAAATTAATTGTTTTAGAGCCAAGCCAAAATAAAATTTCAGATCACTTAAAAAAAGGAATTATTGATAATACTTACCAGATAGCAGGTCTTTGTCAAGATGGAGAAGTTAGAGGATTTGAGTTTAAGTCCCAGAGCAATATTATTTTTGTTGGAGTTGACACCAAGAGTATATCTCCAAATATCACTAAAACATTCCTATTTGGAGATGATGATGAATATGTATTAAATGCAAGTAGTATTATAGGAATAATTAACAATGCGAATTCAATAAAAGAAATCGTTGATTTTTTTATAGCTTATAACAATAATCAAGATAGAATTATGTCTTTCTCCAATGGAGATGCTTTATTTCGAATGTGGCAATCATCAAATCAGATGATTAATGATGGTGCTTTGAATGTAAATATGGCTTTCTTACCCTATGAAAGTGTTCATTATAATATGGAAACGTTTGATAAAATTGTATTAAACTATCCATTTGAAATAGGGGGAGAGTTTTATAATATTCATGGTTGGAAAATAGTTGATAGGGAACAAACTGATTTGTCACTTATTTCAAAAGCTCATCTTGGATCAATTGATATATTTTCAGAGAATCATAAAAAAATTATATATCGGGAGTTACATTTTATTTTAGAAGATATAAATATCTATGATTACGAACAAATAAAATCTTTTAACGAAATTGTTTTAAATGCTTTATGTCATAATAAAGAAGCAATTTTATCAAACTATGAAAAAGAAACTATGGAGATTAATTTAGTATCTAAGTCTGTGCTTGATAGAAATGCTAATTCTAGATGTCCGATACAAGAAACGAACTATTTTAATAAAATAGTTTTTGTTAAAAATTCCAAATATCAGATAACTTTATTAGCTCCTAGATGGAATAAAATATTTGCTGATAATCTTTCCAAATCAACATTGGAATTTGAAAATACAATTCTAATAAATTTACTAGACAGTTTCCTTTTTAAGGATAGAGTTTTGTTATTTGAAAAAATTAAAGAAACAGACAATGAGAAACGAACTTCAAGCTTATTTGAAGTTAGGGTTGAATATTTTATTCAGCCTCATTTAGAATTCTCAGCTCCTAAAAACTATTCTTTTAAAAGAGTTAGGAAAAGTATTGCTAACATCATTAAAGAACTTGGATTAGAGCCAGGTATATATTGTGAATCAGACATAGTTGCTATCGTAAGATGTTTTAGAAATAAAATACGCGAAGACTTAGTTTCTATGATGTCATTGTATAATCAGTATGACTTGATACTTAAACTACAAAATATATTATCTTTAATTATTTTTAATATTGATATCCACCGCAGAAGATTAACTACATTTTCAGATAACGGAAATCTTCAAACTGTTAAATTAAATAAATTTCGAGAACAAACAATTGATTTACGTGAAGAGGCCCGCGTTTATAAACCAATATTAGAATATCTTATTGAAGAGAATTTAGTAACAGAAAGGGATGATGACGCATTAATTCCAAGTGATGATATTGTTGATGAATTGATTGCTTATGGGAAATACATATTAGATTTTCAACTTCTTTCTGATGCCTATTCGTATGGTGCTAGCAATTGGTTTCAGTTAGAGATTGAAGATAATTATGTTGTAGATATTTCAGAAACGGAAAAGTACTTACAATTTGTTGATGAAATGATAGAAATCAAGTATAAATATGGTGAATACGCAAGTAGAGATAAGGAAATTGACAATAATATAATTGATCTGGTTAAGAAATCGTTCTTTCAAGATACGAAAGTTGATTTTGATTCTTTTATTTGTTTCCTCTCCATATTTTCAAGTAATAGTCATATTTTAAAATTAAAAAATCAAAAATTACTGACTGTAAAAGGAAATGTTGTAACAGGTAAAATAGAAGATTTGGCTAAATATTTTGAAGAGAATTCGGACTATTCAATTGAAATCTTTTATGGTGTTTTGAAATTCTTAGTTATAGAAAAGAAGAAAATTACTACTAATGGAGTAATTCCAATATGGGAGAAAAAGAAAAGAGATAATAAATTTTCTGCTAAACCTATTATTGTTAATCATAATAGCATTATTTTTTCACCTATTATTCTTGATAGGTTGGCAAAAGATTGGACAGAGGGAATGATGAACTTCATTTTACCATATGATATTGGTATGCAAAATACGCTAAATACAATAAATAGTTGGAAAAAATTTTACGAACAACAGATAGTCCAAAATCTTAAGGGCTTATTTAAAGATAATAGGTACGTTACTCATATTGATCAAGAATTATATAAATTAGATATTAAAGGAAATCATCCTAGAAATTTAGGAGATTACGACCTAATTGTGATAGACAATAAGCTGAAAGAAATATTATTATTTGAAGTTAAATATATGCGTTTAAGTCAGACTATGAAAGATAGTATGGGTGATCAAAAAGAATACTTTTTTGGGGGAAAGGCCAAAGGACTAAAGTTCAAACGGCGAGTAGAGTATTTTGAAGAGAATCTAGATGTAATTTGTAGAAATATCGGATTAGAAGAGAGATACTCATTAAAATCATATTTCATTACAAATAAACTAATAAAATCAAACTTTGTGGAATTTCCATTTGAAATTATTAGTTTTAATGAATTTAAATCTCTCAATAATAATTGAATTTCTTTATAAAATTTGAACAGGCTATCAAAGTATTCATTTTCTAAAATTGATAAAAGAGATTTTGTATATATTAACTTCTAAATTTATTTCTCATAAAATGTAGTCATTTGGTTGATTTTTACAGTAACACATCGAAATTCTAAATTTCAAAAATCACTTTAAATCAATATTTTTCGTCATAACTGACGAGTAGTGAATGTCTGCTTGACTTCTGTCTGTAAAAACCAAATAAGGTAAACTTTTGATATTCTGGTTCGATTTTTACTTATTTTTGACGAAAATTTACCTTATTTTGATGCAATTGATTGAAATTAGTTGAAATTTTATTTTCTGAAAACTAGTGAGAACGTTGATTTTAAAGAATTTTGAAATTTGATGAAATAAGTGATGCCCCAACCAGGTCTTAAGAAAGCTCGTAAAGCATCACAATTTAGTAAACGTTAATTCGAAAGAATTACTATACTTACAAAGAGCACCTTTCGGGGTGTTCTTTTTTGTACTTTCTTACTAAATTGGTTCAATTGACACAGTTGTTGAGACTTTAGTCGCTTACAAATGTGGCTGCAATCTGACAAAGTCAGTTGCCTCAAAACGTTAATCAATACGATACTATCAACGTTTCAAAGCACTTCATGGTTCACATTATGGGGTGTTTTTTTTGCTGATTTTTAGCAAAATTCACACTATTGTTTCTTTGCATTCAACTCAAATTCTTCTGGTCAAATTATTAACAAATCTTCAAGATGAGGGATTGGTGAAATAGGCTGTTTGAGGCTTTTATGCTATACTAGTTTTAATGACAAACTTCTATTTCTAATGCAACAAAAGATCCGTAATTTGTTTTTAATTAAGGAGTTTTGGATTGTAAGAGGGAGATGATATATCTGAAGGAGCATCAATATGAAAAAACGTGCCTTGATTTTACTGGTGTTGTCCATTGTAGTATTTGGAGGAGGCGCATGGCTAGCACAGGAAACAAATCTATTTCTAAGCCCGCGAGCTAAGCAGTTGGCATATCTGAAGGAACATGAAGAAAAAATTGTAAAATTTGTAAAGTCTAAAAATTCAAAGATTGAATCTGTTCAGATTGCTTGGGATGAAACTAAATGGGAAAAAGTTGGGAATGGGACCCCTCAAGGAGGCGGAGAAATTGTAAATGTATATGGTGGTTTTAATCATATTGAGTCCTCCTCTTGGAATGTTACTTTTGATATTGAGAATGACAAAATTATTCCTAATTCAATGGCTTTAGCCAATTATTTACGAATGGGAGGAAGGATTTTTGACTAACAGTAATTTAAAAAACTTTGATAATTTTTACTCAAATTTATCATCACTCATTCCCTATTGACTTACAATACTTGCCAAAAGTATTTTTTTACATTCATGATATAATAAACTTAGATTCCGCGACATAGGAGGAAAGAGATGAAAAAGCGTACTTTACTTTGTCTAGTTTTAGCCCTTGTAGTATTTGGAGGCGGAGCATGGATGGCGAAAGAAACAAATCTATTTCTAAGCCCACGAGCCAAGCAGTTGGCTTATCTAAAGGAGCATGAAGAGGATATGGCTGATTTTGTGAAAGCTTTAAGCCCTAAAGTGGAAAGTGTTCAATTTAATTGGGATAGTATGGAGGTTGGCCAAGTAGGGAATGGAACTCCTCAAGGTGGTGGCTATATGTTGACACTTAGAGGAAAGGTAAATAATAATGATAAAACGAAATTTATGGTTGGATTTTCTTTAGACAATGATGCTAATGGCATACCAAAGGAATTTGGAATTTATGAAATGCAACCAATAAGAATTTATAGGGATGGGGGATGGTATTATTATGACTAACAGTAACTTAAAAACCTTTGATAATTTTTACTCAAATATATAGGAGAAAAAGAATGAAAAAACGTACCTTGGTTTGGCTAGTTTTAGCTCTTGTAATATTCGGAGGCGGAGCATGGGTGGCACAGAAAACAAATCTATTTGGAGAAGTATTTCTTAGTCCGAGAGCAAAGCAGTTGGCATATCTGAAGGAGCATGAAGAAGAAATTGTAAAATTTGTATAGTCTAAAAATTTAAAGATTGAATCTGTTCAGATGGATTGGAATAGTTTAACTGTTGAACAGATAGGGAATGGAACTCCACAAGGTGGAGGTTATAATCTATCAGTGAAGGGTTCTTTTAATCATATAAAGGATTCTGACTTTACAATAGATTTTCGATTAAAAAATAAAAATGATGTGCCTTCAATAGATAGGATTGGTATGTATAGTCAGCCTAGAGTGTTAAAAAATGGAGGTTGGGACAAGTATGACGAATAGTAACTTAAAAACCTTTGATAAATTTTACTCAAATTTAACACCATTCATTCCCAATTGACTTACAATACTTACCAAAAGTTTTTTTATATTCATGATATAATTTACATAAATTCCACTATTTAGGAGAATAGAAATGAAAAAACGTACCTTGATTTGGCTGATTTTAGCACTTGTAATATTTGGAGGTGGAGCATGGCTAGCACAAGAAACAAATTTATTTCTAAGCCCGCGAGCCAAGCAGTTAGCTTATCTAAAGGAACATGAAGAGGAGATGGCGAATTTTATAAAGTCTAGAAATCCTAAAGTCAAAAGTGTCCAATTTGATTGGGATAGTATGAAAGTTGAAGTTATAGGGAACGGCACCCCTCAAGGCGGAGGATATATTTTAATATTAGATGGTAAAGTAAATAATAATGAAAAGACGGAATTTACAATAGGATTTCCTCTAGAATATAATAGAAATAGTATTCCTAATAGTAAGAAAATTTCTGAAATGCAACCGATAAGAGTTTTGAAAGATAATATATGGGAGATTTTTGACTAACAGTAACCTAAAACCTTTGATAATTTTTACTCAAATTTAACAGCACTCATTCCCTATTGACTTACAATACTTGCTAAAAGTATTTTTTTTTACATTCATGATATAATATACTTAGATTCCACTATATAGGAGGAAAGAGATGAAAAAACGTACTTTACTTTGGCTAGTTTTAGCTCTTGTAGTATTTGGAGGAGGAGCATGGATGGCGCAGAAAACAAATCTATTCGGAGGAGTATTTCTTAGTCCGCGAGCCAAGCAGTTGGCTTATTTAAAGGAGCATGAAGAGGAGATTAAGGATTTTGTAAAATCTCAAAATCCAAAGATAGAATCTGTTCAAATAAATTGGCATGAAACTAAGTGGGAAAAAGTTGGAAATGGAACTCCACAAGGTGGAGGGGAAGTTGTGAGTATATTTGGTGAATTTAATAATCTAAAAGAATCAGACTGGAATGTCATAATAGAAATTAAAGAAGGAAAAGTTGATTTGGAAAGCATGGGTATCAGCAATGGTATAAGATTAGGAGGTGAACTTTTTGACAAACAGTAACTTAAAAACCTTTGATAATTTTTATGCAGATTTAGCACAATCTTCTTACCGTGGGAGGCCGATTAGATTTCCTTATGAATCATTAAGTGAGAAAAATAAGGCGAAATTAGATTCGGGAACTTCAATCCCTTTTGATTTTTCCCAAGATGTTGTTTATAAGAAAGAAATCACCCCCGGAGGTAAGAACCTTCCTCATAATGGGAAGGTCTACTTGCAACCAGATCCTGATTTACACGATGTTTATAAAATCACAACAGTTCCTGTTCCTGATACGAACGGTATGAGACAGGAACCTCACAAGACCAAACTCTACCAAAAAGGACTCTTAACTGATGATGAAGCTGGTTTCAGTGCCTACTACTTAACGGATACGCCTACCTTGACTAATGATACTACGAAAACTTATATGACTATCCGCGGCAGTGATGCCATCAGTAAAGAAAATTGGAACGACTGGGTTGACAACGACGCTCAGTTTGCGCTCAACCATATCCATACGCCGCAAGCCAAGTTAGCAACAGTAGGAATGAAAACGAAAATCGCTGAGATGCGCGAAAAGGCTCCAAATGCGACGATGGACATTGCAGCTCATTCCCTAGGAACCATTGTCTCTGCGCAAGGGGTAGCTGGCCTTACTGATGAAGAACTGGAGAAAATCGGCAAAGTCGTCCTCTTTGACGGCCCGGACACGACAAAGAGTTTAAGGAAAATGGGACTCAGCGATGAGAAAATCAAAAAGATTAGCGAAAAAATAGAGTACTATGTCAATCCTTTTGATGTCGTGGGTATGCTCAATCGTGAGCATACCATCACTAAGTTACCTGGGGACTCCGATGAACCTCTTAAAAAACCCGTCGGTAAAGTCAATGTCCTTGTCCCCTTGCATTATACCCAGATTACTGATCCGGAAAGTTCCCATGACTTTGGTGTTTTCCAATCGGATGGAAAGGGAAATTTATTGACTGCTTCTGAGGATTTTCACCCAGAATTGCTCAGGGCAGGTGAAAAGTTGGCTAGATTAATTGCGACAACCTTGGATGTTTTAAGAAATCTAGGAGTTGATGAAAATGTAGCCTCAAATGTTTTAAATGCCATTATGAGGGGGGAAATCGTAAATAAGGCAGCTATCGGATATGGCTTTTATGAGAATTTTAAAACAGAGTATAGTAAAATTGTCGAAGAAGCTCGTAAAGAATCGATAAAATGGGATCGAGAAGCTATTCCTCGTTATCAGGAACAACTGAGAGATGGTAATCTTACAGGAGAAAAGAGGATTTTGGTCCGAGCTCAGTTGCTTCAGACAGCAGCCCAGTTGGCAAATTTTGACATGGAAGACAAAGTTAAATCTGTGAAAACCTTACTTTCAGATGCTAAGGAAGATATTCAAAACATGATAAAAGAAACAAGACAGACAGCCTTTGACATGGTTGGATATTTGTCAAGTTCAGAAGTTACAAATCTACTTTCTGGTTTTGACACAACAAGCTTTTGGGATGAAGGCGTTGCAAGTGACACGAAGACTGCAGCAACATCCTTCCTGACACAAATCGAGCAACTAGGGGAAAGCCTGGTTAAAGCTAGTGGTTCCTTTGAAACCATAGATACAGATAGTGCTGAAGATTTTAACAATCTATTGGCGGATGTAAAACAAACATGGAGGGGAAAAAATGTTAGTCCTAACGGATGAGGATACTTTAATTACAAGAGAGCAACTCGACAGTGGCTTCAAAGAAAGAATGAAGGAACAAGAACGCCAAGCAGTCAGGGGCTTAGTAACTGCAAAAGAACTGTCAATCCTTGCTAAAGGAGTGGAGTTAGCTAAAAAGTTGCAAGAAGCAGCTTCAGATATGCAAGAGTACGCTTCTAAGACTTATGTAAACAATATTAAGGGTGGATTTGAGGGCAAGGCCGCTGATGCTGCCGAAACTTACTTGACCCAGACCATGCAAACCCCTACTTTACAAAGTCCGATCAAAAACTAGGAGAAAACTCGTCATGGATAAAAAGGAACTTCAGAAACTAGAGGATGAGCATAATCGTAAATTACGAGACTTAGAGCGTTTGGAGATGGATTTGGATGATGATTTCCACAAGTTTAGTAGGGAGACGGATCATCTCCTAGAGGCGCTTTCCTATGCATGCAGAGACAGTAGTTTTGCTGAAATTCAACCATATATCTTTGAGATAGAGAACAATTTAGATAACTATCATCAACTTTACAAGAGTCGTATAGAGAATGTGTTGGAAGCTCGTCATCAAGAGAATAAAAACTTTCATAGAAAGTTAGAAGAAAAGAACGTTTAACAAATATACCTTATAAAAGAAGGATGATATGAGTTTGTTATACTTTGTTATTATAAATAAAAAAAGAAGTAATTATACAAGAAAAGTAGATAATTTAATCCTTCTTACTAGTTTTTAGATGGAAACAGCTCTTATTTTTTATAAATAGAATAAAAAATGAATTTTAAACTTGCAATTGAGGCAAATTATTGATATAATGAGGGTATAAATTAATATAAAGGAGTTTCACATGGCTTTAATTCAATTAACAACAGAAGAATTGCGCACCTCTGCTCAAAAGTACACTCAAGGTTCTGAGGAAGTAAGACAAGTACTTCGTACATTGACTCAAGAGCAAAATACTATCCGAGACAACTGGAAAGGTGCTGCTTTTGAGAGCTTTGATCGCCAATTCACAGAATTGTCTCCAAAAATTGAGGAGTTTGCAACTTTGCTTGATGAAATCAATGCACAGTTGAACAAGGTTGCTGAAATTGTTGAACAAAACGACCAAGATCTTGCATCACAAATTTAATTTGTTATATAAGTGGCTTTAGGAGGGCGAGAGCCTTCCTATTTTTTATGACGGAGAAGATTTAAAGTAATATGAAGAAGAATAGAATTTTTAAATATATAGGAAGTAGTCTGCTGGCATTAGGATTGCTTGCATTGATTATTTTTTTGAATCTATCTGTTCAAAAAAATACAACGATTAGCAATGAAAATAATGCAAAGGCTAATCAGCAGACAAAATTAAATGTAGCTATCGTAAATGAAGATAAGCCTGTCTACGTAGATACAAAAGAATACAATCTAGGTGCTAGTTATGTAAAAAATATCGAGCGTGATAATTCACAAAACTGGTCTGTTGTCCCTCGTGGAGCAGCTGATTCTGGGTTAGAAAGTGGGAAATACCAACTCGTTTTAACAATTCCTAGTGACTTTTCTGAAAAAATACTCGATATTAACAGCATCAATGTTGATAAGACAACCATCAATTATAAGGTGAATGCGCAAGGAAATTTGCAAGTAGAAAATGATGCAAATAAACTAGCGAAAGATATTGTTGCTGATTTGAATGGTCAGTTAGTCGATATGTATATGGCTAGTATTTTGAACAACCTTTATACAGCACAAAAGAATGTTCAAGCTAGCTCACAGATACAAGCGACCAATATCGGAAACTATCGTACGAATTTATATAATACAGCTATCAACTCTAAAAATCTTTTCCCAACTCTCTATAGTATGTCTAGTTCCTCTGTTGACGCCAACAGTGCTTTAAAGACAGGTTTGGATAGTTATTCTCAGATTTTTGGTCGTTATGACGTTTCACAGATTGCCTATGGTAAAAAGCTTGACACTCTGCTTCAGGATAGGGTCACTGAGAAGAAAAATCATGCGGATGTTATCACTGGGCTCATTTCTCAGAGTTGGGAAGACGTTAAGGGACAAATTGAAACTTATAAGGAATTAATTAAAGCTCAACGTATTCTGACTTCTAATATAGATGGAACACCAGCATCCACTGATGGAACGTCACCAGAAGTTGAGGCTCACTATAAAAAAGTAGCAGATAATATCAGCAAAGAGATTGCTACTTTAGAGACCAATCTAACAGATGAAAGAACCAAGTTTGAGAATCATAAAAAAGATATTCGTAACTTTGTCGATGAGAAATTAGCCACTTACTATGGGACAAGTGAGAAGAGCAACATCACTCTTAAGCAATTTTTGGATACAGCTGCAAACAAAGACCTAGAGAAGGCTGTAGAATCTCTCAAAGAGCAGTTGGCTTCTGCAATCTCAGAATTACCCAAAGAAGACTTTAGTGGAAAAGAATTTAGTGGTTTTGGTATGACACCAATCACAATTCCTTCTGTAAACTATACTGAATTAAAAACAATCAAAGAGCCTAGTGACGAAATCAATTCGACTGATTTGAAGAATTTGGAAGATTTGGCAATCACGAGTACGAGTGCTGTTGGACGAACAGGAACAAAGGCTAAGGTATCATGGAAAGCTGAATCAGGAGTGACAGTTCACTCAGTCACTTATGATGGTACACCAGTTGAGTTTGGTCAAGAAATTGATTTGAAGACGGGTGGGACTTTTAAAGTAGCCTATAGTGTTGCAGAGGCAGCTCCGACTCCAACTACAGGTTCAACCGGGACTCCAAGCCCAGCTCCAAAAGCAGAGCTAAAATCAATTAATATTTCCTTGAATGATGTCCAAGCAGCCAGTGCTCCAGTAGATGTGTTACGTGTTCAGCAAGCAGCAGTGAGTTATGGACAAAAGGTTCAGAAAATAGCTTCTGACTACCAAAAGGTGGAAGCACTCAGACAAGCATACAATGCTGTCAATGAGTTACGAAATAGTGATGTAACAGATGCTTTGACAAATATTTGGCTTGAAGCTATTAGTTCAAATCTGAAGAAATATGAAGACAGCTTAACTACACCTGCTAGCGATAAAGAAACTGATGGTACTAAAGGAAAAGTAGATAAAGCCTTGTCAGAACTGACTACTCTCAAGCCTGTTCTAGAAAAAAATGTGAAGGATGTTTTGGCTACCAACCAAGAATTGGATACAAAAATCAAGAAACAGTTAGAGTTGTACGAGCAGTTGGAAGGGAAGCTAAAGGATTTGGTTGAGAAGCAAGGGGGGAGCAATTCTGCTTTTGAAGAGACTGATAAACAATTGGCCACCCTAAAATCGGATTATGCAGCTCTATTGTCAGAAACTACGGGTGTGAAGGAGTCTTCTCAAAGTAATGTCAAAGCTGCAGAGTCTGTGAATGAAACTTTAGGTAAGTTCAATCGTGAATTGTCAAACGCTCAAACAAGTACTGAAAAGTTGTCGCAGGATGCTGACTCCTTGATGACGCAGTTTAACGAAGAATTGACTAACAATGGAAACTTTGTAGAATCCTTTGTGAAGGTTCTGAATAATGCCTATCAAAATGGGGTACCAAACGAAGTATTGTTGAACTTCTTATCCAATCCTGTTACCCAAAATTCTACTTCAGTAAAAGCGACTGTCAATGTTTACCGTCCATTTACATGGATTTTACTATTGGAGATTGTTAGCCTCTTTACAGCCTATCTGTTTGCAACTCAAAACGTTATTCGCAAAGTCAAAGATAAGTTCAAACTTGATAAGTTACATGATACAGACTTGATGACGGTAACCATCCTATCTGCTTTAAGTCTCGTTGTCGGATTGGTAGTTGGTGTTGTATCAAGTGTTCAGCTACAGGTTGGCCGTGAATATCAACCATCTTGGGTTCTATTAATTGTTTTAGCCGCATTTGTACTGATTCAAGGACAATATCTATTGCTTAAACATTTCCGAGTGATTGGTATGGGACTCTCCTTCTTTATGATGATTAGCTTTGTCTACCTATCAAATGCTATTGGGACAACAGCAAGTCTAACTGGTTTCCCAGCATTTATCAAAAATCTCAATGCGTTATCGATATTAGAAGGTTTGCTCTCAGGATACTTTGATGGACATCCAGCAGCAATTATCGCTTTTGTTGCAACGATTGTTGTCATAGCTGTTTTACTTGTTATAAATGTTTTTATCAGAGAAAGTAGTTTGTGGTTTCAAGCAAGCCAAGCTGAGAAAGAATAGAAATTAGAAATATGAAGAAAATCATTCTTTTCCTTCTTACCTTAGTAACATGTGCAGCAGTCTCTGGGGCTGCTGCAGATGATTTGAAGGATAACAGTCTGCAGATTGATGATTCCCGACTTGAAAAGAAAGAGGGATTGAAATTTGGTCTACAGTCTGAACAAATCAAGGAGCTTTTTAATGAAGCGACTCAAAAGAGGTTGCAGGACATGCAACAGCATCAAGAGGAACAGTTGATCACAGAAAGGGGCCAACTGTTTTCTGCTATACAGAGACCAGTGAAAAAATCTTCTGAAGAACAGTTGTTTCAGCCCAATGCTCAAAAAACAATTAAATTTCAAACAAATATAGGCCATGTAGAAAAAGGTGGTCTGAATGACTTTCTTCCAGAGATATTCTATGTGGTGTTGATTTTCTTGCTTTTTGGAGCAACGGCAGTAATGAGTTATCGTGTGATGGTAGAAGGGATGGACTAATTTTACAACTAGTCTGTCTAAATAACTTAGAAAAGGATAAACCAGACATAGGAGGCGTGTAAAAGGTGGAGCAACATATCAATATTACCCTACGTTTGAGAGAAAGAGATGTGGATATTCGCATTCCACGGCGAATTGAAGTGCGCCGGCTGGTGCGAGAAGTGGATACGATTTTTAATCCAGGTACCAAGCGAAAAAAATATCAATTAAGAATTGTCAATAAAGGTTTGTTGATTGATGAAGGGAAACATCTGTCTGATTATCCTATGACGACAGGAGATTTAGTAGAAATTGAGGAGATATAGGTGGCTGAAGAAAAATTTGAATTTGGTGGACAGTCGTTTGTCTATGAAAAAAATGAAACAAACTGGGAATTAAAACTCAAACGTTCAGATGTTGCGAGTCAAGATTTACGGGAACTCTTACTATTGGATTTACATCATCCATTCTTTTTGGAGCAATCGATGGTGTCTGATGAGGATAGTGTCATCTTCTCCTATCAAGTCGAAGCTCATGGACTGACTTATGAGGAAATAAAGGAACGTACCATTTCGGAAAGAATCCGTTTGGCCCTAAACGTTTTTCGTCTAGAGGGCGCCTTGGAGTTACCTGTGACTTTCCTTTTGCACCCAGTAAATCTCTTTATTACCAAGGATGCTCAGGCTAAGATTGCTTATCGTGGAATTCCTGGTCTGATGGTTCCTCAATCCATATCCTCAGAAGATTTTTTACGCCAGGCTAAATGTTTTACAGTAACACTATTTAGCGATTTGGATTTCATGGATCTTTATAATGGTTCCTTGGAATTAGAGACCTTGCCAGACTTCTTAAATGATCTATGTCAGGCAGATGATATAGAGGCTGCAGTAGCTGTTTTGGAGAAGTACTACACGGAGAAGGCTGCGAAAGAACGAGCAGACTTGGTCT
Source organism: Streptococcus sp. 27098_8_70 (assembly GCF_041432215.1). Classification (GTDB taxonomy): domain Bacteria; phylum Bacillota; class Bacilli; order Lactobacillales; family Streptococcaceae; genus Streptococcus; species Streptococcus oralis_CP. The sequence continues at coordinate 88,938 of NZ_JAPVZD010000002.1, read as the reverse complement.
TGGTTCCAAGTAGACGCCATCGTGTCTTTAAACTGGCAACGATTTGGTTAACAGCCAGCGTTGTCTTGTTGATCGTTCCACTTATCTATCTGATTTTTGTGCAAAATCCTTTCAAAGAAAAGATGTTGCAGGCAGATACTGCCTTTATTAAAGTGGATTATAGTGGTGTTATTACAGAATTAGAGAGAATTGATCCAGCTAGCTTACCGAATACGCAAAAGTATGAGTTGGCTTACTCTTATATTCAGGGATTGGAATTTTCTTCTGAACAAAAGAAAGTCATCTTGAACAACGTAACACTCAAGTCAGATGAGCTTTATTTGACTTACTGGATCCAGGTTGGGCGCAATCGTTTTGAAGAGGCTCTTGATATTGCGAAACGGATTAACGACAGTGACTTGATTCTCTATGCTTTGACTCAGGAAATCAAGCAGGTTCGAGAAGATGGTAACTTGTCAGGGAAAGACCGTGAAAGTAAGTTGAATACTTTGGAAAGCGAGTATAAGAAATACTGGGATAGTCGAAGTGAGCTACTAACGAGTGAATCAAGCTCCAATGCTTCTACAACTCCTAACCCTCAAGACAAGGCTTCTGAAAGCAAACCGTCATCTGAGAAGAAACCTGTTCCAAGTAGCTCCTCTAGCAATTAAAGTAGACCAAGGAGAGAAATTATGAAAAAACAAATCATTTTCTACAGCCAAGGTCTACGTTATGAAGTAGAACTGAGTGCAGATAAGACGGTCTTGATCGGGGCGACTGAAAAGGCCCAAGTCTACCTTTCTCAACAGGAAAGACCGATTCAGCTCAAGGTCGATGGTGACGAGGTCTTTTATCAGTACGACGATGAAGCAGGACTCTTGAAAGATGGTCTGCGTTTGGGTGAGGTCGTCTTTTATCTCCGAGAAGGGGAGCCAAGGGTTTATGACCTTTTGGATTTATCAGAGTTTCAGATTGGCTCTCAAAGAGGTGCATTGATCACACTAGATGGAGATGTTGAACTCTTACTCCAAAAATCCCAAAATCAATGGAAGCTAACTCGACTAAAAGGCGCATTTTATCGAAACAATCATCTGGAACAAATGGACCAGCAATTGATTGGTTTTGGAGATGAGTTGAGTCTAGGTGCGGTGACGATCAAGTTCTATCCTGATGAAGTATGGGTCCAGGGTCCTGCCCAAGTTGGGCCACAACTGACTCTGAGAGAACCATCTCGATATGGTTTTTATGAAGATTATCCAGATTATCATCGTTCTCCACGGATCATCTATCGTGGCAGCGAAGATAAAATCTTGATCAATCCCCCAGGCCAGGAACCGGTTAAACCGAGCGATGAACTGTTAAAGCTGATCGTTCCTCCTCTGATGATGGTCGGAGTAACCGTCTTAATCACCTTAATTCAACCTCGAGGGATCTATATCCTTGCGACAGTAGGGATGTCCATAACCACAATGATTTTTTCTATCCGTGGTTTCATAAAAAATCGTAAAAAGTACAAGGCTGATAAGAAGGAACGGGTCGATCTCTATCGTCTTTACCTGAAAGATAAGGTCAAGGAATTGACTCGTCTGGAACGAGAACAAAAAGAAGGGATGCACTATCATTTTCCAACGATTTTAGAATTGACGGACTTGGTTGAGAGTTACAATCACCGGATCTACGAAAAGACTCCCTTGCATTTTGACTTTTTATACTATCGTTTGGGACTCGGGAAAATGCCGACTAGCTATGACTTGAAATACGGTCAACAGGAGCGTAGCGGTAAGAAGGATGCTCTAGAAGAAGAGGGTTACGCTCTCTATAGTCGTCACAAAAAAATCCCAGATATGCCAATCCCGGCAAACCTCAGCCATGGACCGGTGGGTTATATTGGACCTAGAAATCTCGTCCTAGAGCAACTGCAGCTTTTGGTGATGCAGCTAGCGACTTTCCATTCTTATCATGATGTGCAGTTTATTACGATCTTACCTGAAGAGGAAAAAGAGCAATGGTCTTGGATGCGTTGGCTTCCTCATGCCAAACTGCAAGAACTCAATGTCCGCGGTTTTGTCTACAATCAACGAACACGGGACCAAGTTCTGAATAGTTTGAACCAGATCTTGAAACTACGTCGTAGTCAAAAGGAAGAAGCATCCCACAAGGAGAGCACCCTCTTCCATCCTCATTACGTGGTTTTAGTGACCGATGAGAAGCTGATTTTGGATCATATCATCATGGAGTTCTTTACCGAAGATCCAACGGAATTAGGCTGTTCTCTCATCTTTGTAGAGGATGTCATGAGTTCCTTGTCTGAGAACATCCAAACAGTGATCAATATTAAGGACCGCAATACGGGCCAACTGGTCATGGAAGAAGGAGTTTTGAAAGAGACGGACTTCCGTTTGGACCATTTCCCAGCAGATTATGATAAGGAGCGGATCGCCCGTACCTTGGCACCGCTCAATCACCTCCAAAACCTGAAGAGTTCGATCCCAGATTCTGTGACCTTTATGGAAATGTATGGGGCGGAAACCTTTGAGGATTTGCAGGTATCGAGCCGTTGGAAAAAGAACGCACCTTACAAGAGTTTGGCTGTGCCGATTGGTCTGCGTGGTCAGGATGACCTGGTTCAGCTCAATCTGCATGAAAAAGCCCATGGACCACATGGTTTGATCGCAGGGACGACTGGTTCAGGGAAGTCAGAAACCATCCAATCCTATATCTTATCCCTCGCTGTTAACTTCCACCCTCATGATGTGGCTTTCTTGCTGATTGACTATAAGGGTGGTGGGATGGCCAATCTCTTTAAAAACCTTCCCCATCTCTTGGGGACGATTACCAACTTGGATGGTGCCCAATCTATGCGGGCTCTGGCTTCGATCAATGCGGAGATCCATCGTCGTGAACGACTCTTTGGAGAGTTTGAAGTCAACCATATCAATCAATACCAGAAGAAATTTAAAAACGGAGAAGCGACAGAACCGCTCCCTCACCTCTTTCTCATCTCAGATGAGTTCGCAGAGCTCAAGGTCAACCAGCCCGACTTTATCAAGGAGCTGGTATCCATCGCTCGGGTTGGGCGTTCCCTCGGGGTCCACTTGATCCTAGCTACCCAGAAACCATCTGGTGTGGTGGATGACCAGATCTGGTCTAACTCACGCTTCAAGATCGCCCTTAAGGTGGCGGATCGTTCGGACTCCAATGAAATGCTTCATACACCGGACGCAGCCGAGATTACTCAGACGGGACGTGCCTATCTACAGGTCGGGAATAACGAAGTCTATGAGCTCTTCCAGTCAGCCTGGTCAGGGGCGGATTACCAGCCGGACAAGGATGATATGGGGATCGAGGACCATACTATCTACTTGATCAATGAATTGGGCCAATATGAAATCTTGAATGAAGACCTATCAGGCTTAGAAGATGTGGATGAGATCAAGGAAGTGCCGACAGAGTTGGATGCGATAGTGCACCATATCCAGCTCTTGTGTAAAGAACAAGAAATTCCTCCAGTACCACAGCCATGGTTGCCACCGCTCAAAGAGCGAATCGCACTAGACGAACTGGAAGAAGTGCAACCGACAGTAGCCTGGGGACAAGAGAAACCACTCTCTGTCCTCTTGGGGATGGCGGATATCCCGCAGGCCCAGAAGCAGGAAGCTGTCTCTATCAATCTCTCCAAGGATGGTCATATCCTCCTTTATGGAAGTCCGGGTACAGGAAAGACCACCTTCCTTCAGACTGCTGGTATGGACTTGGCTCGTAAATTCAGTCCCAAGGCCCTTACCATGTACTTGATGGACTTTGGTACTAATGGTTTGGCTCCATTGTCCAAGCTTCCACAGGTGGCAGATACCATGCTTTTGGACCAAACAGAGAAGATCTCTAAGTTTGTACGAATCATGGAGCGCGAACTTAACCGTCGTAAGAAACTCCTTGCGGACTATGGTGTTGGGACCTTGGAACTCTACCGTCAGGCCAGTGGTCAGGAAGAGCCGGCTATTGTCATCCTCTTAGATAGCTATGAAGCCTTCAAGGAAGAAGCCTATGAGGCGGAACTCTTCAAGCTCTTGGTGCGTATCTCTCGTGAAGGTCTCAGTATCGGGGTTCACCTCTTGATGACAGCCGGTCGTCAAACCAACCTTCGTGCTCAACTCTACTCGAACTTCAAGCACCAGTTGAGCCTGCCACAAAATGAGGCAGGTGAAGTGCGGGCAATCGTGGGCTCTACACCACTTGCTATGACTATGGAAGATATCAAGGGACGTGCCCTTATGAAGCGTGAAGAGGTGGATGTCATCCAGCTGGCTCTCCCAGTTTATGGAGCCAATGACACTCAAGTCCTCAACAACCTGCGCCAAGCAGTCGCTTCCCTCCAAGAAGCCTGGACCGGACAGCGCCCAAGTGCCATTCCGATGGTGCCAGAGGAGTTGACGATGGAAGTATTTCTCAATCTGCCTACAACTCAAGAAGCGATTCAAAATCATGCATTACCGATTGCAATTAGTTGCGAGGAAGCTGAGATTATCCCAATTAATCTATCTACATTAAAAAATATTGTAGTTTTATCAGAAAGTAAGCAAGCTCTTCAGTATACAATTTGTCATCTAGTTAGTGTAATTAATCACTGTCTAGACAATGGTCATGTATTGTTAGTAGACTCTAACGAAGAGTATTCATTCTTAAAAGAAAAAGCAAATGCATATATTTCAGGAGAAGAAATCTTAGATCTATTTAATAATCTTGATAAGGAGATAACAAACAGGAAAGAAACTCCAAAAGATGTTCAAACTTTCATCGTTATACCGGATTTGGCTTCTTTTGTTGAAAAAGTTTCTATATCTGAAGATGATTTTTATCAATTGTATATTAATGCTTATAAATACGGTCTGCACTTTATTACTGCGGGTTCAAAATCGGTATTCTTTAAGGTAAATCCTGTGATTAAAGGCATTAAGGAAAATATTACAACAGCAGTTATTGCTATGCGTTTATATGATCAATCAATTGTGGAACACAATTCAAATAATCGAGAGAAAAAATTAGAGTGGGATCAAGCCTATATTTATGATAAAGGAAGAACTCAAAAAGTAAAATTAATCAAACAAGAAATCGAGGAATAAATTATGTCAGAAAAACTTTATCCATTAGGAACAGTAGTGTATTTAAAAGAAGGAACAGAAAAACTCATGGTTATCGGTCGTGGGGTCGTTTACCAGGATCAGGAAACAAACTCTGAGATGTTTGTAGATTATATGGGTTGTCTTTACCCAAGTGGTATCAATCCAAACAATACAATATTCTTTAATCAAGAAAATATTGATCGAGTTGTTTTCAAAGGTTTTGTGGATGAAGAGGAAGAACGTTTCATAGAAATTTATCAAAATTGGGAGAAGTCTCTTACGATCCCTAAAAAGAAAATAGATTAAACAAAACTCTTACGGAGGTGGTCGTAGATGAATTATAAGGAAAGAATTGCTGCTTTGAATACTTTTAAAACTGCCATAACAGAAGGAGATACAACAGATAGTGTATCAGGTGTTTCTACAGATATTTCTGGTTGGGAAGGTAATGCTGATTCGAAGTTTGATGATTATGTTCTAACAATTAAGGCCGACTGTGCAGATATTTCTGCCAAAAAGGCAAGTTTTCTTAGTGAGGTTGATGGGAGAATATCCCAAATTCAAGCGATGTTTGATCTTGATGTCGCTTTAAATAGTTGGAGATTGGGTATGGTGTACGATTCAAAAGATTCGGCAAACAATAAAGCTCTAGTATATGATTCTATTAGCCAAGCTGATTTGGATTCGAGTGTACGTGATTATCTATTGGGTATGGTTTATTAGGGGGTAACATGACTACTATCAAGATGGACAAAGAAACATTTGTATCATCGGTTGAGAAATTGATACAAAATGTTGATAATTATACAAAAAGTGTGACAACTTCTGCTTCCCAATTTAGTTTATTTCAAAGTGATTTGTTGGGGGACGGCTATGCTAAATTATTTAATAAAGTAGATTCAGAATTAAAAAACCAAAAGCTCTTAGTGGCAGAATGCATTGTATTGTCTGAAAGTGCAAAAAGTTTTGCTGAAGAGATTTCGTCTGCTGAATCTTCTGTTTCATTTTAAGTGAAGGGAGAGAGATTATGGCAGAAATAAAATATATCGCAGATCAACATAAACAGTTTCAAGATGAGTTACAAAAAATTGGGGATGGGTTTAGTGACTTGATTACAGAATTGGGAAATGTAAAAACATCCGTTAGTTCAAATCTTAAGGGTGAAGCAGCTACTTCATTGGAAACTGCGATTAATGATTTAACTGCAAAATTAACAAAAGCAAAGACTAATTGGCATACGACTAATGAAAATGCGAAAAAAGTAGAAGAGATCATCAAAAAAGCAGATGAAGATGCTAAGAAGATAGTGGATGAGCAGAAATAAGGAGGATTTGCATGGCTGATGGAGTATTTACGATACCAATGAGTGAGTATTACAGTAAATCAAGTGAGCTTAAGGGGAAAGTTTCAGATTTGATTACTGATGTTGAAAATAATTTTTTAAGTAAGGTTAGTGCGAATATTGATACACTGGATGGACAAGATATTAGTGTTGTAGAAGGCTTTGCCTCTTATACGAGCGCTAAGAGCAAATTAGAAACTCTGAAAGAATATGAGACACAACTAACGAAGATGTCCACCGAGGGCGATAGTAATCCTCTAAATGGAGTGGTGAGTCTAGATAAACAGTATAGCGCCAAGTTTTTGGATGTTTCAAAAGGAGCAGACTCTCAAACGGTTGCATCAGCTATTTCTGCAATTGACCGAAATATTAGTTCACAAGCAGAGGTGATAAAAGCGAGAGAGAGTTTTCTTGCTTTTATATCCAGTTTGACAGGAATAGGTGAAAAAGAAGCAATCGCTAAGATCCTTGGGATAGATGCCAATGATCTTGGTAAGTGGGCGAAAGCTGCGGCAGATAGAATCAAGGGTGTTGATGATTTTTCGAAATTACTAGACACTTTATATACAGGAAGTGGTAAAGGAATATCATTTCAAACACTTTTATACAGTAAAGAAATAGGTCAAGCCCTTCAAAGCTCCCCGTTGGTAGAAAAAGTATTAACCTTTATGATGGATCTGCCCGATGCACTAAAAAGCACTAAATGGGTTAGTAAGTTAAGTAAGCTTGTAGGGCCTGTTACAAAGGGATTCAAACACATCAAAACAGCAGCTTCGTTTTTTATGGGAGAGTATGCAACAGGGCTTGGTAATATAGCAAAGGATTTTATAAAAAGTGACAAGTTTAAAATCGGAGGAGAAATTGTAGGTTGGGGTGTATTGGCCGTGGAAGAGGGAGTCAATATCTATAAGAACTATAACAATTCCAAGACCGATTCCAAGACGACCGTAGGGAAAATCGGGAAGTCTGTGCTAGGTGGTACTGTTGATACCATATCTAACGTTGGTCCCCTAGATGGTATGTGGCTAGGAGCTAAGGCAGGAGCACTAGGAGGAAATCCAGTAGGTGGAGCTCTCGCTGGTCTTGCAGTAGGTACATTCAATCTTGCAGGCTCTATATTCTTCCCTGAGGAGAAAAAGGCTTTGTATGACGGAGTTAAAAATTTTGCTTATGGTGCAGTGGACGTGGTAGAATCGACGGTGGAGTCTATCGGAAACGGAATCCACCAGGGCTTGGAGACTGTCAAAAGTGTGGGCAAGAATGTTTCAGATTTTTTCAATGGTGGTCTGAAGACGGTCTCATCCTTGTTTGGATAATAGGAGAAAATAAATGGATAAGATACAAAAAGACATTAATGATGCACTTGAGACAACTCGGAAATTAAATATAGTAAAGGCGATTTTTGGACTACCACTATATTCGTTTTTGATTGTTTGGGGCACATATTTTCCTATGGGAATCCTTCGATTGGCTAGTAAAAATGGACATGAACTAGTTACACAGTTGACATCAGTAGAAAATAGCCTGATTCCCCCAAATAGTTTCTTTGTCTTTCTATTCTTGTTTTGTTGTGGTCATTTTACTTATTTTTATATTAATTCTAAAAGAAATCGTATTAAAGCTTATTTAATGACTCAGATTTTTCAATTATTTGTGCTTGTGATTTTTTATTATAGTTGGTTTATAGCCATCTTATACTTAATCCCCCTAGTGGCAATTCGTATCGTCTACTGGATTGGTTTTGTGTTATCACTGATTTACCTTATTTATATCCTTGTCACAAAGCAGCGCGCTAGCAAGGATTATTTCTCCTCAGAATATTATAAAAAATTTTTGAATGTTATTTTATTCTTATGGTTGTTGATGTCTGGAATCAATCTCTTTACCCATGGTCTTAATAACCTTCTGGCACATTTGTTGCTTGCTTTATTACCGATTTCACCTATTTTCTTAGGCCTATTTTTGGTATCATTTTTTAAATCCAATGTAGTAACTCTAGAGAACTTGAATACAGTCAATAAAAATCAAGAGAAATACCGTGAAGAGTATGGCTATACCATCGAAGAATGGTATGGAAAGAAGTCAAAAATGTACAAGGACCATGTCAAGAAGTCTAAGAAGAGATAAAGGTTTATAGGGACTATTTCTAGTCTCATGAAACTAACCACCTGAAACAAATTCAGGTGGGTTTCTTTTGCTTTTCTCATCTTCTCACGGTATCGCTCGTGTGGTATAATGGAGAAGAATATTGTTTCTGTTTGGTAACGATCCCAAGACGGCTGTAGGGAAAATCGGGAAGTCTGTGATCGGTGGTACCATTGATACCATATCTAATGTTGGTCCCTTAGATGGTATGTGGCTAGGAGCTAAGGCAGGAGCACTAGGAGGGGTTCCAGCATTTGGAGCCCTCGCTGGCTTTGCTTTAGGAACGCTTAATCTTATCGGTTCTGCAGTTGCACCAGAATTTAAAAAGTCTGTTTATGACGGAGTTAAAAATTTTGCTTATGGTGCTGTGGACGTGGTAGAATCAGGAGTGGAGTCTATCGGAAATGGAATCCACCAGGGCTTGGAGACCGTCAAAAGTGTGGGCAAGAATGTTTCTGATTTTTTCAATGGTGGTCTGAAGGCGGCCTCATCCTGGTTTGGATAATAGGAGAAAATAAATGGAAGAAAAGCAAAAAGATATTAATGAAGCACTAGAAACAACGCGAGGATGGAATATATTAGTAATGATTTTCGTAATGCCATTATTTCTTGGTTTATGTATACTTGCACCTCATCTTGCGATTAGTTCAGGAATATATATGAGTAAGAATAGTATAACTTTTTTGCAGCCGCTTACTGAATTAGAGTATCAACTAATCATCCCAGAAAAAGTTTTTGGTATTTCATTTTTTGTTTATTGGGCGATGTATATGATTATGTATATCATTTCAAAAAGAAATAGAATTTATGCTTATATACTCAATTTACTCGTCTTATTCACTCTTATTCATTTAAGCATTTTTGGACTATTTTTAGGCTTGCAATTCTTTGTTCCTTTTTTAATCATTCGGATTATTTATTGGCTAGCTTATTCCGTAGCAGTTGTCTATATTATTTATAGTCTCATAACAAAGTCATATACTAGAGTTTTTGATATTGACAAGGAGAAAATAAAGAAATATACAAATGTTATCTTGGCATTATGGTTTATAAATTTTATTGCTGGTATTCTTATTTCAGGGTTTAAAAATTTACTTGCTCATTTACTTTTGGCTATATTACCCATCGCTCCAATCTTTCTCATTATTATCTTAATATCATTGAGTAAATCAACATTCTCTTCACTATTTAATCTTAATGAAGTTAATAAAAACCAAGAGAAATACCGCGAAGAATACGGTTATACCATTGAAGAATGGTATGGAAAGAAGTCAAAAATGTACAAGGAACATGTGAAGAAGTCTAAAAAGAAATAAAGGTTTATAGACACTATTTCTAGTATCATGAAGCTAACCACCTGAAACAAATTCAGGTGGTTTTCTTTTGCTTCTCTCATCTTCTCACGGTATTGCTCATGTGATATAATGAGATAAGGACTGTTCCTCATTTCAGACGAGTTTATGGAATTCAGGATAAGTTAGCAGGTGAGACGAGTATTTCTGTCGGTCTCCTATCTACCTGTTAACAACTGTCAAAAGTAAAAGGAGATTGTAGATTGGTTTTATTAGTATTAGGGATTTTGGTTTTACTCATTCTAATCTTAAAACGAAAACTGAAAACTGCTAAAAAATCTGAAGGAAACGCCAAGAAAAGAAATTGGCTATTAATAGGTTGCTTATCCATAGTGATTCCAATGGTAATCTTCACAGTGTTCAGTCCGATTTTTTCTCTAATGGATATGTGGGGGCTATTTGCCCATGCAAGTCGAACTGAGCTTGAGCAAGCTGTGCATCGTTCTTATCAAAATTACGGTCTTACAGGACAGTTTGAGTTAGAAAAATACGAGAAAAACTATACAAGTGTGGGAGGATTTATAATCCATGGTACCTATAGTGAAAATATAGCTGGAAAAACCTATCAGGTTAAAACTCGATTTAAATACTATACTCGCTTTTCGAAAAGTGAAACATATGGAAAGACAGATGCAGAGGTCGATTACAAAAATGGTAAAAAAATTTATGATGTTTTCCCAGAATTAGCCTATTTAGGGATTGAAGTTAGTCCAGGAACCAGTGAATTTTTAAAAACACTGGACAGTTCAATCAAAGATCCTAAACTGCCTGATTTGAAGTATCAAGGTATTGATTTTGAATTTAATAACCAATCTGATAATATCTATCTTTATAATGAAATATTAGAGGAAAATCAAAGCAAGGGCCAAGCTCTGCAAGGAATGTATCCAATGGATGCTCAATATCTGTTCCAAAAAGAGATTTTTATACCAACATTTGAATTTCAATATTTCGTTCCAAAAGAAAAAAGAGATCTCTTGTATGATGACTATCTTAAAGAGCTTGAAGCGCTCATGAAGGAATTTTTTGCCAACCAACCCCTACCACGCGGTCTTTATGCTGTCAAAATTGCTAAGTATAAAGAGGATAAACTTGTCAATGATAGTGGTGTATACTATGTGAAGATTGAAAATCGTCAAGTTGTAAAGCTGTTGCAAAAATTAGAGTAGGAGTTGCTAGGGCTAGGTAAGTCTCACAATATTTTTACTAAGAAGAGAAGGGAAGTTTTGTAATGATTAGTTTAGAGCTGTTGTCTGAGGAAAATAGTCTAGACGTTTATTCTTTTGAAAAAGAAAATCGAGAGTATTTTGAACGAAATTTACCTCCTAGACCAGCTAACTATTTTGGTTTAGAAGGTTTTAAAGAAATCACGAGGGAATTGTTAACGGAACAAACGAATCGTGATGTCTATATGCATCTTATCAGAGATTCGCAAGGCATGATGGTCGGCAGAATCAATTTAAGTGTTTTAGAGAATGATCGAACAACAGCAGAGCTTGGGTATAGGATTGGGGAAAATGTTACTAACTTAGGTTATGCTGGCGAAGCGGTTAAACTCGTTTTAGACAAGGCCTTTACGACTTATGGTTTAAATAAAATCATTGCAGGAACGGCAACGGGTAATCTAGCCTCTCAGAGGGTGCTTATAAAAAATGGCTTCACCTTTAGTAGAATGATAGAAAATGACTTATACATTCATAATGAGTGGGTTCATACAGCAGTATTTGAGATAAGGAGACCATAATATCATCAATTCCAGTCCATTGAAAAGGTTAATGGAGTTCTAATCTTTCCAGACATTCAAGATTTTTCTCTTGGATGTCTTTTTTGTTCATAATTTCCAGTTGTGTCTGTTAAAATTTGATTTTCCCAGTGGACAATCGTCCACTTTTTTTATATAATAAAACTAAACCGAATTGGTTGAGTTTTAGAGGTGTAAGCTCAACCGTCGATTTGTTTTTCTAAGAGAGATATTCTCAATAAAGCATCACACTAGGGGGTGAATCATGTACCAACCAGAAAAACTCAAGGCTCGGAGAAAAGAGTTAAAATTGACACAGAAGGAAATTGCAGAGCAACTTGGGATCAGTTTTCAGGCTTACTCGGCTTGGGAACGTGGAATTAAGGAACCATCCAAGGAGAAGGTTGCCCAGCTAGAAAATATTTTAAAGGTAGCAAAGGGATATTTCACTCAGATCGAGATTGTTCGTCTCTACAATAGCCTCTCCAAGCAAGGGAAGGACAAGGTTGTGCTCTATGCTCGCAACCTAGCTCAAGAGGAACAAACACAGAAGGTGGCGACCATGCCAGAGCGCCTCTACGAGTATCGTGTCTATGAACGCATGTCAGCAGGGATCGGGGCTTCGGTATATGACGATAGAAATTTTGATACCGTTTACTTTAATGAAGAACTAGCCCACGATTTTGCTTCCTGGGTGGCTGGGGACTCCATGGAACCTAAATATCAAAATGGTTCCGTGGCTTTGATTCGAGAGACCGGATTTGATTATGATGGGGCGGTTTATGCAGTGGTTTGCAACAACCAGACCTATATCAAACGGGTTTATCGGGAGGAAGATGGCTTGCGTCTGGTCTCTATCAATCCTAAATACAAGGATATTTTCATCTCCTATGAGGAAGATCCTCGGATTGTGGGGATTATTGTTGGGAATTTTGTGCCGATGGAGGGTTAGCCTATGGGCTACTTTGATTATTCCAGAGAGCCCAAAAGTGATATTGCCTTTGTCGATATGAAATCTTTTTATGCCAGCGTTGAGTGTGTGAAACGGGGCTTGCATCCGCTGAAGACCTCGCTTTGTGTCATGAGTCGCGCGGATAATTCTACTGGCCTTATATTAGCTTCCTCTCCCATGTTTAAGAAGATTTTTGGCAAGTCCAATGTTGGCCGGGCCTATGATCTGCCTTTTGATATCAAAACGCGCAAATTTTCCTATTACAATGCTCGAAAGCAAGGCTTGCCTACTGACTTAGACTATGTTCGCTACATCGAAGATTGGGCTCAAGTGACTTTGGTTGTGCCACCTAGGATGGATGAATACATAGCGGTCAATATGGAAATCCAGCGAATCTTTCAAAACTATGGTAGTCCAGATGATATTTATCCCTACTCTATCGATGAGGGCTTTATCGATCTGACTAGTTCGCTCAACTATTTCATCCCAGACAAGAGTATCTCTCGCAAAGACAAGCTAGATATGCTTTCTGCTCGCATCCAGAGGGATATTTGGAGGCAGACAGGGATCTACTCTACAGTGGGTATGTCCAATGCCAACCCCTTACTGGCCAAGTTGGCTCTGGATAATGAGGCCAAGCACACTCCGACCATGAGGGCCAACTGGTCTTACCAGGATGTGGAAGAGAAGGTTTGGGCCATTCCCAAGATGACGGACTTTTGGGGGATTGGCAGGCGGATGGAGAAACGCTTGCATGCTCTGGGGATTTTTTCCATCAGAGAATTGGCCACCAGTAATCCAGACCAGCTACAGAAAACACTTGGTCAGGCTGGCCTGCGTTTGTGGTTTCATGCTAACGGGATTGATGAGAGCAATGTTCATAAGCCCTATAAAGCCAAGTCTCAAGGGTTAGGAAATTCTCAAATCTTGCCGAGAGACTACGTGAAGCTACGGGATATCGAAATTATTCTCCGAGAAATGGCGGAGCAGGTGGCTATTAGACTGAGAAGGGCGGGCAAGAAAACAACCCTTGTCTCTCTCTATGTTGGTTTCTCTAAACTGGAGGTCAGGTCGTCTATTCACACACAAATGAAGGTCGAACCGACCAATAATACAGCTATCTTAACGGATTATGTTTTGAAGCTATTTCATAATAAATACACTTCTGGAGCGATCAGAAGTGTCGGAGTCAACTATTCAGGATTTGTGGACGAGTCCTTTGGCTTGATCTCCCTCTTTGATGATGTTGACAAGTTAGAAAAAGAAGAAAGGCTCCAGACGGCTATTGATGCCATTCGGGAACAATTTGGTTTTACCTCCCTCTTAAAGGCCAATGCACTGGAAGAAGCCTCTAGGAGTCTTGCCAGAAGCAAGCTGATTGGGGGGCATTCTGCTGGAGGATTAGATGGACTAAAATGATTGATCGTTCTTATTTACCCTTTCCATCTGCGCGTGACTATCAAGATCCAGGGATGCAGAAGTGGATGGGCTTTTTCCTCTCAGAGCATACTAGTTCACTCGGTGAAGAAAGAAATCGGGTTGCTTTTTCGACAGATTTGAATTCCGTTGAGAAGCTACTCTTGCTTTCGCAGCTGTATGTCGGGCAACTAAAGGGATACTTTGTGGTCAAGGAAAAGAAGCAGAAAACCACGATCATCGGCGAGGTGAGTGAATTATCACCTCAAACTCTATCTATTAGGACCAATGAGGGCTATAGGCTGGTAGAGGTAGTAGATGTCCTCGAAATTCGACTGTGGGAGGAGGGAGTTTATGACTAGAAAAGAGTTGTATGAAAACAAACTGCAGATGGATTATTTTTCTGATGCCTATATTCGTTTTGAAGAGGATTTTCAAAAATACTCTGCTATGAATGTGCCTTTGACTTTTTTGATCGATGATATCCTACGCACCATGGCGATGAATCAGAAGAACTACTTTGTCTTAAACAAGGAAAACGCCAAGGATGGGCGGGAGCATCGCTTTTATTTTAGGGTGGTGACGGAAAAAGAGTGTCCCAGAAATCGAACCTATGCATACGCTGGACTCAAAAATAGTAGTCAGTGACTAGGTGTGGAAGAGGAAAGTTTGATTTAGGAAAGATGGCTTGTGAACGTCAGAAAATCTCATGGTATAGGAATTCGAAACACCATCTTTTATCTGTGGAGTTTTTGCAGAAACTTATGATGGTAGTTCTGATGAGATAAGACAAGGGCCACTCTTTTTTAGATGAGCGTTTATTTGAAAACGTGGTTGGATTTGAGAACAGCTATCTTCAATGATCATTTTACTTTATAGAGTCATACCAAAACATCCATGTACATTTGTGGATGTTTTTTAATTTTACAGATAGAAAAAGAGAAGACCAAATGGTCTTCTCAACGGGGGAACTGAAATAATGGAAAAGAATCAATCAAAGAGGGTTACTAGTCTTTGAAATTCTTTTGGAAAATGAGGAGAGACAAGATAGAAGTAATGGCTGCCAAGAAGAGGAAGGCAGTTGCTTCTTGTTCTCCAGTTGCAGGGAGTAGTCTTTCCTTGTCTTCTTTGATTGTAGCTGTAACAGGAGCTTTTTCATCTTTTGATGATGAATTATCTGTTACGGCTGGCGCAGGTTTTTCAGTCTCTCTTGGTAGAACATACTCAGGAAGAGTCACAACTGGTGGCGCTTCTGTTCCAACTGAGCTTTGTTTGCTACCTACCTCAATCACTCGATCTTGAGCTGGAGTTGCTTCTGTTTGGAGAACCTTGCGATTGTCACCGTCCACTTCAACATACTCGACTAAGAGACCGTCTTTCCCTTCTGATAGAACTTGCTCTTTTCCTTTGTCTAATTGTGGGTTTTCGCGACGAATAGTCTTGAATGGTACGACCTTATTGACGATTTCCAAGCTTGGAAGTGTAAAGACAAGGTCTTTAACCCCTTCCTCAGGACTTGAAGAAGTAATTGGTTTCTCAGGTTGCGCTGGAGTTTCCGGTTGCGCTGGTTTTTCAGGTTGAGCAGGTTTTTCCGGTTGAACTGGTTTCTCAGGTTGAGTCGGATTTTCAGGTTGAACTGGCTTTTCAGGCTCAGCAGGTTTTTCCGGTTGAGTTGGTTTTTCCGGTTGCGCCGGTTTTTCAGGCTGAGCAGGTTTCTCAGGTTGAGCCGGAGTTTCCGGTTGAGTTGGTTTTTCCGGTTGCGCCGGTTTCTCAGGTTGAGTCGGCTTTTCAGGCTGAGCTGGCTTTTCAGGCTGAGCAGGTTTTTCCGGTTGCGCCGGTTTTTCCGGTTGAACGGGTTTCTCAGGTTGAGTCGGCTTTTCAGGCTCAGCAGGTTTTTCAGGCTGAGCAGGTTTCTCAGGTTGAGTTGGTTGTTCCGGTTGCGCTGGCTTTTCAGGCTGAGTCGGAGTTTCCGGTTGAGTTGGTTTTTCAGGCTCGGCAGGTTTCTCAGGTTGAGTCGGATTTTTAGGCTGAACTGGTTTTTCAGGTTCAGCAGGTTTCTCAGGCTGAGTCGGATTTTCAGGCTGAGCTGGCTTTTCAGGCTGAGCAGGTTTTTCAGGCTGAGCTGCTTCGAGCTTGCTGATTTGTGCGAGAGCAGTTTCTAGCGCTTTATTGACTGCTTCCTGAGTTTTAGCTTCTTGGATTGCAGCAATGGCTTGGTCAGCAATTTCTAACAATTTCTTCTTAGCTTCCTTGTTGGATCCAAGCTCAGCGACTTTTTTCTCGATAGCTTTTGTTAAGCTGTCCATAGCCTTATCATACTCAATTTCCGGTTGTTTTGGTTGAGCTGGTTGCTCAGGCTGGTCAGGTTTCTCAGGTTCTTCTGGCTGTTCCGGTTGCTCTGGGCTAGGTTCCTCTTGGCCTCTTTGATAGTTCTCATCCTTGGAGAGGATATCTTGCAGGGCACTGACCGTCAACATGACTTCTTGAACATCTACTGCATCACCACTGAGTTGGTTTCTCAATTTTTCTAGATTTGCTTGGAAAGCTTGACGTGCAGTAGCCGTATTTTTCAAACCTGCTGGATCAAAGTTTGACAGATCATCTTTCCATTTTGAGATAGACTGGATGATATCTGCCTTGCTGTAGAGTTCACTACCTTCGCCACGAGTGATGAATTGGTCTACCTGGATACCGATATTTCGAGACAAATCGTTTCGTTCAGGATCGAGTTGAAGGGTGACTGCGTGCAAGTTTTCGTCCAGACCTTTTAGGCTAACCAGAGTTTGATTACCTTGGCGTTGGGCAGCGTGACCGCTAAAGTATTTCTTACCGTCAATGGTTGAAGCATTTCCCATTCCATCTTGGTAAGGAACTTCTTTGCCATCTAGAAAGACTTTGTAGATACCATGATTTGGATCAACATAGCCCTTGATATCAAGTCCAGTACCGTAGAAGTAGGCTGTGACAGTTGTCTTTTTCTTTTGCTCATCAGTTAAGCGACCAAAGGAAGCCCAAGACTCCGTCTTTTGGTATTTATCTGCGGAATTGGTTTCATGGTGCCAGCCAGGACTATAATCCAACTGACTAGCTTGGTCATCATAACTTGTTTGGTCCTTGATCAGCAATTCAGCTTTCATCACTTGGATGGTTGCATCTGTAGCGAAACCGAGCAGGGCACCATCAGTGACAGAAGTGAGCTTGGCTTTGAAGTCAAAGACAGAGTCGGCTTGTTCTGTAAAGTCAATCGTTGGGATGGTAACAGTCTTTTCTGTTTCTCCATCTTCAAAAGTCACATCTTGAGTTGTATCTTGGTAAACTTTGCCGTGAACCCCAGTTCCAGGTTCTGTAATAAAGCGAACAGTAGCAGCCCCCTTGCTTCCACCAACACGTTTAATCTTAACAGTGACTGGTTTTCCTTTTTCGACTTCGTAGTTAGTAGACTCGAGTTCAAACATCCCTTTACTATCATTGTTTAGGGTGTAGATTCCTTCTGTAGCAATTGGTTCGCCTGTTTTATTCACGAGGGTAATAGTGTGTTGGCCTGGTGCTAAATCGCCTGTCTCAAAGACTTTTTGGCTGCGTTTACGGCTAGCATTCTTAGTTTGCACATCTGCAACCTTTTGACCATCAACATAGACGGACATTTCTCCGTGACCTGGATCGACTGTAGAGACGACATAGGCCTTGGTTCCTGTGAAGGTATAGCTAACTTTGGCATCTTTTTGATTGGTCCACATAGAAGTGCCACGAACCCCTTCAGATTCATTGTACCAAGTTGTTCCAGCTGTATCTGCCGTTGTGTTTGAGTGGTATTCAAGTCCAAGAGGGTAGCCATCTGTCTTTTCAATGCTGCTTGGTGTCTTGTAGACTGAGAAGTTGGTTAAGATTGGGGTTGCTTGAGCACCGGTGATGGTTACACGGATTTTTTGTGCTTCTACAGGCTTGCCTTGAACCAAGCGACGGTAACCAACGGTCGAACCTTCGCCGTATGTCACCCAACGTCCGTTGATTTCGACTTCAATCTTGAAACCAGAAATACGTTGCCCTTTGGCGATGTCTTCCTTGAGTTCAACGACATCAAAGCGTCTCTTTTGTCCTAAATCGACTGTAAAGCTACCGGTTGTGGCATCATTTGAGAGCGCCCAGCTGGTGTCATCTTTACCGTCTGTCAGGTGGCTTTCCTTGTAGAGATGGTTCTGACGGGTAGAACTTGCTGTTACAGTGGCACCTTTGGCAAAGTCAGTCGCATACATTTGGTCTAGGGTTGCCTTGAACTCTTTCAAGCGAGCCACATCAGCATCTGCGAATTTTCCTTCTTTATTTGGTGGAATATTGAGAAGGAGTGGGGTTCCACGACCAACAGACTTGAAGTAGATGTCCATCAACTCTTTGAGTGATTTCGGTTGTTGGTTGTCATGGTAGAACCAGCCTGAACGGATCGAAACGTCAGCTTCCCCTACAGAGTACATATCACCATCAGGGTCACCATGGTTGAGGTATTCGTTTTTCACATCGTCTGTGATGTTGGCCCTTTTGACTTTATGCCAGACAGGGTCACCTGCGATACCTCGTTCATTTCCGATCCAGCGAACGCTTGTTGGTTGAGCAGAGAAGATAGCAATATCTCCTTCGGCTTCTTTGATGTATTTGAACCATTCATCAAAAGTATAGGTTACTTTTTGGGCACCGCTACCACGCGCACCGTCCATCCAAACTTCGATAAATTTCCCTTTATTACCGTATTTCGGATTACCAAGGATTTCTTTCAGTTGGTTGAGATAGTATTGGTTGTATTCTTTTTCGGTTGCAACATGGTATTTAGGATGGTTGGCATCCCATGGTGATAGGTAAACACCCATGTTCATGTCGTACTTGCTAGCAGACTTGGAAACTTCTTCGAGAAGGTCACCCTTACCATCTTTCCATGGGCTAGCAGCTACGGTATGGTTGGTGTACTTAGAAGGATAAGCAACGAATCCGTCGTGGTGTTTAACAACCATAATGGTTCGTTTGAAGCCCGTTTCCTTCAGAGTGCGAATCCACTGGTCAGTATCCAAGTTGGTTGGATTGAAGTATCGAGGGTCTTCTTTCCCATTTCCCCATTCAGAATTGGTATAGGTGTTCATTCCGTAGTGGATGAAAGCTGCCAATTCTTCCTTGTGGTAATCGAGTTGAGCCTTGCTTGGAAGAGGTCCATGATTGCCAATCTCGGTTTCTTTATCTTCTGGATGAGCCACTGGTGGAGTCGGTGTCGTTGGATTAGCTGTATCAGCGACTGGCTCGTATTCAAAGACGACCTCATTCACCCCTTTTTGCTGGATCCTTGCTTCCAAACTAGCCTTGACTGGACGGTAGCCAGCAATGTCTTTTGCATGGAAGGTGTTGACAAAGGAAACGTCATACTCTTGACCGTCATTGTTATCAACTGTCGCTTCCGCTAGTTCAGTAGTGGTTCCTTTTTGACGGTAGTAAACTTTGAAGGAGCCTTTGTTGACTTTATAGACCACTTTGATGACACGTGTACCGGCAGGCGCTTTGCTGACAACATTGTGATCTTCAGCCCATGCATCTTTTAGCTGTTTATTAACTGCAACGCCATCAATGGATACAATTTCGTATTTATCTTTATTTTTCTGATAGAAGTCCGTTTTCTCGATTTCTTTTTTGAAATTGTAGTCAAATGGCGAATCAACAGTTGTCTGTTCGATAAAGGTATCATTATCTTTGACAGGATTTCCTTCTTCGTCTTCGTGTTGAATAACCACACGACCGTATTCAACTCCCTTGGTCAAGCTAGCAATTCCATCTTGGTTGAAGGAATATTCGTTGCTTCCGATAACAGCTGTTTCGTTCCGAAGCATACGCCCCTCATCAGTAAAGTAGTAACGATTTCCGTTATCACCTTGGTACCAGCCTTTCACACCATACTTGGCAATCATGTCCTTAACCCATTTCAGTTGTTCAGGTGAAAGGACGAGTCCGCCACCAAAGCGATCCTTTTCAGCCACACCATTGTCAACGGTTCCGTGTTGGTGAACCCCCAGAACTTTTCCTTGGCTATCGACAATCCCGCCACCAGACAAACCAGATACAGAAGTGGTTTTGTAGGTGATACCAGTCGTTCCCTTATCATCATAGGACTCAACAGATCGGATGGTCCCGTCTGCCTTGTAAAGCTGACCAGCTAGGATAGGCTGTTTCAGTTCTTTTGAACTCGAGTCAGTTGGATAGCCAATCGTACTGATAGCTTCTCCCGGCTGATGCGTCTTGTGCTCCGCTAAAGGCGCAAAGGTTGCTGCTTTGTTTGGACTAGCAATCGGAAGAGGAATAGGAGCTTCTACAAGAGCAAGGTCGTTCTTATAGCCTTTTCCAAACTCCTTCTTATTCCAGAAATGGATATCCTTTTCTCTGAATAAAACCGTAGTTCCAGAAGATGGCAGTGAGTTTTTCTTTTCGCTGTTTGAACCAACGTTATAGTAGAACTGGGCAGATTTTCCACCACGAATGTGACCTTCGCCAGTTTCTTTATTGGCCTCTAGGAAGTTATGAGCAACGGTAAGGATCAGGTTAGGTGCTACGAAGATACCTGAGCCTGAAACGAGGTAGCGTTGTTCCCCTGCATTGTAAGTGCTGTAAACCATAGTAGCAGCAGTAGCAGGTTGTCCCTCGTAGTTGATATGTTTGAGGTCTTGTCCACCGTTAATGATGGCACGGTTTCCGTTCTCAGCTTCTTTTGAAGCTTCTTCCTTGTCCTTTAGAATGCTCTTAGTTTCTACTTTTGGACTAGCTTTTTGGTCAACGATAGTAGTTGTATCGAGTTCTTTGACAGGTGTGTCGGGATAGGCACGGTCCTGAATGTCTTCAGGGAGCAAGTCAGCACTGTTAGTATCTGCAACAGGTGTTTCTTGTTTTTCAGCTTCTACACGACCTTCTTTTTTGACTGGTTCAGCCTTGGTCTCTTCTATATCTGCGACTTGTTTAATTTGCTGATCTAAATTGGATGTTGTGGCAGGAGACGTTTCGTCTGCACGCACGGTTCCAGAAGCAAAAAATGCCAGTCCCACGATAACAGAGGCCACACCTACAGTCAACTTCCGAATGCTAAATGTTTGCCCTTTTTCAAAAAGGTATCGATTCATAATATACTCCTAGTTTTTAGAAAGGCAGTCAGCTACTGCCCAAGCCCAAGTCTGACTTGGTTACAACTTGATTTAATGAAAAACTCTCTGATAATTTGTAAGCCACCTTACCTCCTGTTTATAAAGCGCTTTCATTTTAAGATAAAAAAATTTAAAAGGTCATTTCTCCCTTAAAATGACTGAAAACTTTTGATATAACAAATATACTAAATTAATGAAAGAATTGCAATAGCAAAAAGCAAAAAAATAAATATAAATTAAAGAAAATCAGTTACTTTTTAAAGAAAAAACGCATCCTTTCAGGGCTCAAACTAAATGAAAGGATACGTTTTAAAAAGAAATTAAAGTATTTTTTGAAGAGACTCTTGGATGGTTTGGGGGTCTGTTTTAGAAGAGAAGCGCTCAAGGACTTGCCCATCTCGACCAATGAGAAACTTAGCAAAATTCCATTCGATTCGTTTTCCTAGCGGGCCAGATTTCTGGTCTTTTAGCCAAACATAAAGAGGATCTGCCTCCTTGCCGTTGACCTTGATCTTGGCAAAGCGAGGAAAAGTTGTCTGATAGTGTAGGCTACAGAAGCTATTGATTTCCTCTGCGCTGCCGGGTGCTTGTCCCATAAACTGATTGCAAGGGAAATCTAGGATTTCAAAGCCCTGATCTTGATAGCGTTCATAGAGTTCTTGAAGTCCCTGGTACTGGGGCGTTAAACCACATCCTGTAGCAGTGTTGACAATCAAGAGAACGTTACCACGATAGCTATCCAGGGGAGTTGCTTGATTATTTTGGTTTAAAACGGAAAAATCATATACACTGGTCATGAGGGCCTCTTTTCTTTTTCTACATTGTAACAGTTTTTACCTTTTTCGTCGAGTTGGATGGAAGATATTGTTGAAGAATAAGCCCTCAATATGATAGAAACCGTTTACAAATAACTTTAAAAATGATATGATTTAATTAAACCGGTTTACTCAGTTGCTATAAATCTCTAATTTGAGATTTAGTTCCTATTGATTTTACAATATGTTTATTGGAGTGTACACATGCAAACAAAAACAAAGAAGCTCATTGTGAGTTTGTCTTCACTTGTTTTATCGGGATTTTTATTAAACCATTATATGACAGTTGGAGCGGAAGAAACGACTACGAATACCATTCAGCAAAGCCAGAAGGAAATTCAGTATCAGCAAAGGGATACCAAAAATTTAGTTGAAAATGGTGATTTTAGTCAGACGGAGAACGGAAGCAGTCCGTGGACAGGAAGCAAAGCCCAGGGGTGGTCAGCTTGGGTAGACCAGAAGAATAGTTCTTCAGGTGCCTCAACTCGAGTCATTGAAGCCAAGGATGGGGCTGTCACTATCTCAAGTTCTGAGAAACTAAGGGCAGTGCTTCACCGTATGGTCCCTATTGAAGCTAAGAGAAAGTATAAACTGCGTTTCAAGATTAAAACAGATAATAAAGTCGGGATTGCTAAGGTTCGCATCATTGAGGAAAGTGGTAAGGACAAGCAATTGTGGAATTCTGCAACAACGTCGGGAACAAAGGACTGGCAGACCATTGAAGCAGACTATAGCCCGACTTTAGATGTTGATAAAATCAAGCTGGAGTTATTCTATGAAACGGGAACAGGGACTGTTTCCTTTAAGGATATTGAGCTAGTAGAGGTAGCAGACCAGCCTTCTGAGGATTCTCAAACAGATAAACAGCTTGAGGAAAAGATTGATTTACCAATTGGGAAAAAACATGTTTTTGCTCTTGCGGACTATACTTATAAGGTAGAAAATCCTGACGTTGCTTCAGTCAAAAATGGAATTTTAGAACCTCTTAAGGAAGGGACAACCAATGTCATTGTCAGTAAAGATGGCAAGGAAGTGAAAAAGATTCCTTTGAAGATTCTAGCCTCTGTTAAGGATGCATACACAGACCGTTTGGATGACTGGAATGGCATCATCGCTGGGAATCAATACTATGATTCTAAAAATGAACAGATGGCCAAGTTAAACCAGGAGCTGGAAGGAAAGGTAGCTGATAGCCTATCCAGTATTTCAAGTCAGGCGGACCGCACCTATTTGTGGGAAAAATTTTCAAATTATAAAACGTCTGCGAATCTGACTGCCACTTATCGGAAATTAGAGGAGATGGCCAAGCAAGTGACCAATCCTTCTTCTCGTTATTATCAAGATGAAACCGTCATTCGAACAGTTAGGGATTCCATGGAATGGATGCATAAACATGTCTACAATAGTGAAAAGAGCATTGTTGGGAACTGGTGGGATTATGAAATCGGTACACCTCGTGCCATCAACAATACCTTGTCTCTGATGAAAGAATACTTCTCAGATGAGGAAATAAAAAAATATACAGATGTGATTGAAAAATTTGTGCCAGATCCCGAACATTTCCGAAAGACGACTGATAACCCATTTAAGGCCCTAGGTGGAAACTTAGTGGATATGGGAAGGGTAAAAGTAATAGCTGGTTTACTGCGCAAGGATGACCAAGAAATTTCTTCTACCATTCGTTCGATTGAGCAAGTGTTTAAGTTGGTAGACCAAGGCGAAGGTTTTTATCAGGATGGATCTTATATCGACCACACCAATGTTGCCTATACGGGTGCTTATGGAAATGTCTTGATTGATGGCCTTTCTCAACTGTTGCCAGTCATTCAAAAGACCAAGAGCCCAATCGATAAAGATAAAATGCAAACCATGTACCACTGGATTGATAAATCGTTTGCTCCTTTGCTAGTGAATGGAGAGCTGATGGATATGAGTCGTGGCCGCTCTATCAGTCGTGCAAATAGTGAGGGGCATGTGGCCGCAGTAGAAGTACTAAGAGGGATTCACCGGATAGCGGATATGTCTGAAGGAGAAACCAAACAACGGTTGCAGAGTCTTGTGAAGACCATTGTTCAATCGGATAGTTATTATGATGTCTTTAAGAATTTGAAGACTTATAAGGATATCAGTTTGATGCAATCCTTGTTAAGTGATGCTGGAGTCGCAAGTGTTCCAAGAACAAGTTACCTATCTGCCTTTAACAAGATGGATAAAACAGCTATGTACAATGCAGAGAAAGGGTTTGGATTTGGCTTATCACTCTTTTCCAGTCGTACCTTGAATTACGAACACATGAACAAGGAAAACAAACGTGGTTGGTATACAAGTGATGGGATGTTCTATCTTTATAATGGTGATTTGAGTCACTATAGCGATGGCTACTGGCCAACAGTTAATCCCTATAAGATGCCTGGTACGACAGAGACGGATGCTAAGAGATTGGATAGTGATACAGGTAAAGTTCTACCGTCTGCTTTCGTTGGAACGAGCAAACTAGATGAGGCCAATGCGACAGCAACCATGGATTTCACTAACTGGAATCAAACATTGACTGCTCATAAGAGCTGGTTTATGCTGAAGGATAAGATTGCCTTTTTAGGAAGCAATATCCAGAACACTTCAACAGATACTGCTGCAACTACAATTGACCAGAGAAAACTGGAATCAAGTGATCCATATAAAGTCTATGTCAATGATAAAGAAGCCTCCCTCACAGAACAAGAAAAGGATTATCCTGAAACCCAAAGTGTCTTTTTAGAATCGTCCAATTCGAAAAAGAATATTGGTTACTTTTTCTTTAAGAAGAGTTCAATCAGTATGAGTAAGGCTGTCCAAAAGGGATCTTGGAAGGATATCAATGAAGGACAGTCAGACAAGGAAGTCGAAAATGAATTTCTTACGATTAGTCAGGCTCATAAGCAAAATGGAGATTCTTATGGCTATATGCTCATCCCTAACGTGGATCGTGCCACCTTCAATCAAATGGTAAAAGAGTTAGAAAGTAGCCTCATCGATAACAATGAGACCCTTCAGTCTGTTTATGATGCCAAACAAGGAGTTTGGGGCATTGTGAAATATGATGATTCTGTCTCTACTATTTCCAACCAATTCCAAGTCTTGAAACGTGGAGTCTATACTATTCGAAAAGAAGGGGATGACTATAAGGTTGCCTACTACAATCCTGAAACCCAGGAATCAGCGCCAGATCAGGAAGTCTTTAAAAAGTTAGAACAAGCAGCTCAGCCACAAACTCAGGATTCAAAAGAAAAGGAAAAATCTGAAGAAGAAAAGAACCATTCGGATCAAAAGAATCTCCCTCATACAGGAGAAGGTCAGTCAATCTTGGCAAGTCTAGGGCTCTTGCTACTTGGGGCGGTTTATCTGTTCCGCAGAGGAAAGAACAACTGATTTGTTCATCATCTAGATGAATCACATGAAACTGTGGAAAATAGAAAAAATCCGAAGAAGGTCAAACATCTTCGGATTTTTCTTTTAAAAAAGGATAAGTTAACACTTATCCTTTTTCACTTCATTTTATCTGAGTGTAACATACTGTTTGGCAATCTCGCTGATGCGGTCAAAGTCGCCTTGGGAAGCGAGTTTATTGAGTTCGCCACCAATTCCAACGGCGTCTGCACCAGCAGCGAACCATTGAGGAATGTTATTTAGGCCGACTCCTCCGGTTACCATTACGGAAACTTGTGGGATTGGCGCCTTGACTGCAGAGATATATGATGGACTGAGAGCACTACCTGGGAAGAGTTTGATGATTTCACTACCGGCTTCAAGTGCAGTCGTTATCTCTGTGAGGGTAATACAGCCTGGAATGTACGGTGTGCTGTAGAGATTGCACATTTTTGCAGTTTCAGCATGGAAAGATGGA
The DNA here is from genome assembly GCF_041432215.1 of Streptococcus sp. 27098_8_70. GTDB lineage: Bacteria > Bacillota > Bacilli > Lactobacillales > Streptococcaceae > Streptococcus > Streptococcus oralis_CP. The sequence goes on along the minus strand of NZ_JAPVZD010000002.1, from coordinate 63,033 downwards.
GAAACAACGTAATTTGCTCCGGCTAGAATGGCATCTCTAGCAGTTACGGCATCAAGCACAGTACCTGCACCGATACAAACACTCTGATCGTCCTGATACAAGTCTACAAGTTCCTTGATGATTTGCCCTGCATACTGATTGGTATAGGCAATTTCAATAGCTTTGATACCGCCCTTGATACAAGAAATCGAGGCTTGTAGTCCTTCTTCCTTTGTATTTCCTCGAATGACAGCGACAATTTTTTGTTTTTTTAGTTCAATAATCGTATCTGATTTGGTCATGTAATTCTCCTAACGAATGATATCTTGTGCATTTTCCAGTAATTTTTCAATACTAGCTGCGGGAGTGGAGAGATGGTCTCCTGGAAGAGTACATTTGAGAGTTGCGCTGGCAACTGCAAAGTCAATGCTAGTTTTTAGGGAGGAATGATGGAGTAGTTGGTAAAGGGCACCAGAGATAAAGGCATCCCCGCTACCAACTCGTTGATAGACTGCAGTTTTTAGTTGGACAGACTCTTCAAATTGTTCTCCCAGAGCATAGGCTTGATAGACATTTTTGTCTTGCTCATCACTAGAGCGGAGGGTATGGAAAATGGCCTTGAAACCATAGGTTTTTTTTAAAAGTTGCATGCGATTTTCCACCTCTTTTAGGCTAGCTCTGTCTCTTGGGAACATCTCTAGATTTTGGTCATCAATCATGAGAGGATCAATACCAAAGCAATAATCAGCGAAACGAGCAAACTTAGAAAATTCATACTTAGCTTCTAGGACTGAAATTATCTTTGTTCTCAGATTGAGATCCATTGAAACGATAATCCCTCGGCGCTTGGCTTCTTCCAAGAGTAGGAGAAGGAGCGTACGAACCTCTTGACCGATAGCTACGGTAATTCCACTAAAATGAAAATGGCTAATCCCCTGAAAGAGAGAATCCATATCGAGCATGTTTGGCCGAATCTGGCTGATACTCGTATGCTTACGATCGTAGAAAACTTCACTTTGACGACAACCAAAGCCGTTCTCCAAATAGTAGAGGCCGATTCGATCGCCAAGCCGATAGATTGAACTGGTATCGATTTGGTGCTGTTTCAAGAATGTAATAAAACGATCTCCAATCTCGTTGGCAGGGAGTGCGGTAAAGACTTTCGTTGAGATACCCAGGGCTTGCAAATTACAAGCGATATTAATTTCTGATCCGCCAAAATAAGTCGAACTGGCAACATGATCGCCGATACTGGTGGCATCTAATGGTGAGATTCGAATTAATGGTTCGCCAAACAGTAAGATTTTCGTCATCCATTAGTTCCTTTCTGGTTTAGAATAGCTTTACTTGGCTAATACTTCTTTCAAATAAGCAGCGACTTCATCATCTTGGCAGTTTTCAAAGAAGTATTCTTGGAAGTATTTGCCAGAGATGGTGTCTTTGAGGAAGTCTTGGTCGATTGTTTTAAGGATGGTCATCAAATCATTGTGGGTGATTTGTTTCACCTCGTTTAAGATACGAGCGTTGCGTTGTTCAGGGATTACACGTTCTCTTGGGTAGCCACCGCCCATTTCTTCAGCAAATAAGCGTTCAAACATCAATTTGAGGGTCAGTTCTGCCCCCCAGCCAAATCCTTTGGCATAAGGGATAGACAAGGCGTTACCACCATTGATTTGAGAATAAAGGTAAGCGTCAGTTGGGTCCACTGCTAGACCACAGACAACACCAGGGAAGCTGTTCAAAGCAAGCATAGCCCCTACACCTGTACCACAGCCGGTAACAACAAAGTCGACTGCTTTTGTATTTAAAAGGATAGCAGCCATTAGTCCGTTTTGTACGTATGTTAATGGATTTTCACCGTCTTCTCCACGCATACCATAGTTAAATAATTGGTAGCCTTTTTTATCTGTTGCTTCTTTCAGACTATCGTAAATAATGTGATTCTTGCTAGCTTGACTATTTTCGTTGATTAATGCGATTTTCATAAGATCTTCTTTCTATTGTTACTCAGGTTGTTTTCCGATGTAGGCTAAGATACCGCCATCTACATATAGGATGTGGCCATTGACAAAATTGCTGGCATCACTAGCGAGAAAGACAGCAGGGCCCATCAAATCTTCAGGATTCCCCCAACGTGCAGCAGGTGTTTTTGCAATGATGAACTGGTCAAATGGGTGGCGAGAACCATCTTCTTGCAACTCACGAAGAGGTGCTGTTTGAGGAGTGGCAATATAACCCGGTCCAATTCCGTTACATTGGATATTGGCTCCACCGTATTCGGATGCAATGTTGCGGGTCAACATTTTCAAGCCCCCTTTAGCGGCAGCATAAGCGCTAACTGTTTCACGTCCCAGTTCGCTCATCATCGAACAAATATTGATAATCTTTCCATGCCCTTTCTTTATCATAGAAGGAATAACTGCCTTTGAAACGATAAATGGTGCGTTTAAGTCAATATCGATGACCTTACGGAAATCAGCGGCGCTCATTTCGCACATTGGAACTCGGCGGATAATACCAGCATTATTAACGAGGATGTCAATGACACCAACCTCTTGTTCGATTTGCTTGACCATGGCTTGGATACCGTTCTCGTCTGTCACGTCACAGACATATCCATAGGCTTCGATGCCAACTTCACGATAAGCTTCAATCCCTTTATTGACCAGGTCTTGATTGATATCGTTAAAGACGATAGTAGCACCCGCTTCTGCATAGGACTTGGCAATCGCAAATCCAATTCCATAAGAAGCGCCTGTAATGAGAGCAATTTTTTCTTTTAAAGAAAACTGCTCAATTGAGAATGATGTATTTGTCATTTGATACTTCCTTTCAAATTTGTTAAGACTTCTCTATAACCAAATTATATTCTAGTAAACCGGTTTTGTCAATAATTAAATGTTTATATTTCTTAAAATCTTTGTTTTCCTAAAAAACGGAAGATTTTGAAATTTCTGTCTATTATAATGGTTAAATAAACAATGAAAGCGCTAATATTTTTTTAAAAAAACTATTGACAAGATAAAAATAAAGGTTTACAATGGGAAATGTAAAGTAAACCGGTAAACTCAAACAAGGAAGGAGAAAAGATGAAAATTGTACTTGTAGGGCATGGACATTTTGCCACAGGGATTTATAGTTCTTTACAATTGATTGCAGGCGATCAAGAAAATGTGGAGGCGATTGACTTTGTGGAAGGAATGTCAGCAGATGAACTCAAGCAAAAAATCTTACTTGCAATTTCAAATGAAGAAAAAGTTTTAATCCTAAGTGATCTCTTGGGAGGGACACCATTTAAGGTTTCTTCTACTATAATGGTAGAAAATCCAACCAAAACAATGAATGTTCTCTCAGGTTTGAACTTGGCCATGTTAATGGAAGCAGTCTTTGCTAGAATGGCTCATAGCTTTGATGAGGTTGTTAATAAATCAGTGGCAGCGGCCCAGGGCGGAGTCGTAAATGGTAAAGAATTGTTTTCAACTGATGTAGAGGCAGAGGAAGAAGATTTTGAATCAGGTATTTAAAGGATTAAAGAATGATAAAAAAGATTACGATTGAAGAAATAAAATCGCCTGAGCGCTTCTTAGAAGTACCACTTCTGACGAAAGAAGAAGTCGGTCAGGCAATTGAAAAGGTTATTAGGCAGTTAGAACTCAACCTTGACTATTTCAAGGAAGATTTCCCCACACCAGCTACCTTTGATAATGTCTATCCAATTATGGATAACACAGAATGGACCAATGGTTTCTGGACGGGAGAACTGTGGTTGGCTTATGAATACAGTCAACAGGATGCATTTAAAAACATGGCACATAAAAATGTTCTTTCTTTTCTGGAGCGTGTCAATAAGAGAGTAGAGTTGGATCACCATGATCTCGGTTTCTTGTACACACCGTCTTGTATGGCTGAATATAAGATAAATGGAGATGGAGAGGCTAGAGAAGCAGCCTTGAAAGCTGCAGATAAGTTGATTGAACGCTATCAAGAAAAAGGTGGCTTCATTCAGGCTTGGGGAGACTTGGGCAAAAAAGAACATTACCGTTTGATTATCGACTGCTTGCTCAATATTCAACTCTTGTTCTTTGCTTATCAAGAAACAGGCAATCAAAAATACTACGATATTGCAGAAAGTCATTTCTATGCTTCAGCTAATAATGTAATCCGTGATGACGCTTCGTCCTTCCACACCTTCTATTTTGATCCTGAGACAGGTCAACCCCTTAAAGGTGTAACGAGACAAGGGTATAGTGATGATTCATGCTGGGCACGTGGTCAATCATGGGGAGTCTATGGTATTCCTTTGACTTATCGTTATCTGAAAGACGAGTCCTGCTTTGACTTGTTTAAGGGTGTAACCAATTATTTCTTGAATCGTCTGCCAAAAGATCATATTTCTTATTGGGATTTGATTTTTAATGATGGTAGTGATCAATCACGAGATTCTTCAGCAACAGCTATCGCCGTCTGTGGGATTCATGAAATGTTAAAACATCTCCCAGAGGTGGATGCTGACAAAGATATTTATAAACATGCTATGCATGCCATGCTTCGTTCCTTGATCGAACATTATGCAAATGATCAATTTACCCCTGGTGGGACAAGTCTCCTCCACGGTGTGTACTCATGGCATTCAGGTAAAGGAGTGGATGAAGGCAATATCTGGGGTGACTACTATTACCTAGAAGCGCTTATCCGTTTCTACAAAGACTGGAACCTATATTGGTAGGAGGAGAAATATGACAACGCCAAATATTATTATGACCCGTATCGATGAACGGTTGATTCACGGGCAAGGACAACTTTGGGTAAAATACTTAGGTTGTAATACGGTCATTGTTGCCAATGACGAAGTGAGCACGGACAAGATGCAACAAACTCTGATGAAAACAGTTGTGCCAGACTCAGTTGCTATGCGTTTCTTCCCTTTACAAAAGGTGATTGATATCATTCACAAGGCTAATCCTGCTCAAACAATTTTTATTGTTGTAAAGGATGTGAAGGACGCTTTAACCTTGGTAGAAGGTGGTGTCCCTATCAAAGAAATCAATATTGGGAACATTCACAATGCCCCTGGTAAAGAGCAAGTGACACGCTCCATCTTCCTAGGTGAAGAGGACAAGGTAGCTCTTAAGGAATTGAGTCAAACGCATCAAGTAACATTTAATACGAAAACAACTCCAACAGGAAATGATGGAGCTGTTGAAGTCAACATTCTGGACTATATTTAAAAGAGGAGATTGTTATGTCGATTAATGTATTTCAAGCGATTTTAATTGGATTATGGACAGCTTTCTGTTTTAGTGGAATGCTGTTGGGAATTTACACCAATAGATGTATTGTTCTGTCATTTGGTGTCGGAATTATTCTAGGTGATCTGCCTACTGCTCTTGCAATGGGAGCTATTGGTGAATTGGCTTATATGGGATTCGGTGTTGGTGCTGGAGGTACTGTTCCACCAAACCCAATCGGACCTGGTATCTTTGGTACCTTGATGGCTATCACTAGTGCTGGTAAAGTCAGTCCAGAAGCGGCTCTTGCCCTCTCTACTCCGATTGCTGTGGCGATTCAATTCTTACAAACTTTCGCTTACACTGTACGTGCTGGAGCACCTGAAACGGCGATGAAGCACTTGAAAAACCATAATTTGAAGAAATTCAAGTTTACTCTAAATGCAACAATTTGGTTGTTTGCCTTTATTGGATTTACCTTGGGTTGCTTGGGTGCCCTTTCAATGGATACCTTGTTGAAACTCGTAGACTACATTCCACCGGTATTGCTTACAGGTTTGACAGTTGCTGGTAAAATGCTCCCAGCTATCGGTTTTGCAATGATCTTGTCAGTGATGGCTAAGAAAGAGTTGATTCCGTTTGTCTTATTGGGATATGTTTGTGCAGCTTATCTAAACATCCCAACAATTGGTATTGCAATTGTAGGTACTATCTTTGCTTTGATTGAATTTTATAACAAGCCAAAAACAGCGGATCATGTGGTAGAGGAGGAAGTACACGATGACTGGATCTAACAAATTAACAAAACGTGATTATCTTAAAACGTCTTTGCGGGCATTCTTTTTACAAAATGGATTTAACTATAGTAACTATCAAGGGTTGGGATATGCCAATGTAATGTATCCTGCTTTGAAAAAACACTATGGAGCGGATCAGGAAGGTTTCTACCAAGCCTTGGAAGAAAACTGTGAATTCTATAATACCAACCCACACTTCCTGCCTTTTATTACCAGCTTGCACCTTGTAATGTTGGAAAATGGTCGCCCAGCAAAAGAAACACGTAGCATCAAGATGGCCTTGATGGGACCATTGGCAGGTATTGGGGATTCTCTCTCTCAATTTTGTTTAGCTCCATTGTTCTCAACCATCGCAGCTTCGTTTGCTCAAGAAGGCTTGGTTGTCGGTCCAATCTTGTTCTTCCTTGCGATGAATACGATTTTGACAGCTATTAAATTGTCAACTGGTCTGTATGGATACAAACTAGGAACAACTGTGATTGATAAACTAAGCGAACAGATGGCAACGATTTCTCGTATTGCCAATATTATCGGTGTAACCGTAATTGCTGGTTTGGCAGCGACATCTGTTAAGATTATGGTGCCGATTACCTTTGCTGCAGGGGAAGTAAAAGCAGACGCTAAACAAAGTATCGTAAGCATTCAGGGAATGCTTGATAAGGTTGCTCCAGCTCTTCTACCAGCCCTATTTACACTTTTAGTTTACTACTTGATCAAAGAAAAGAAATGGACAACATATAAACTCGTTATTTTAACAGTTATCATCGGAATTATCGGAAGCTGGCTTAAGATTCTAGCTTAATGGATACGACATTGTTTTATGGAATAGTGATTGTCTTGGCAGTGAGCCCCCTTTTACTGTCAAGCTTTCATTCTATTCGTCAGCAAAAGTTGCTTCGCAAACAGATGGAGCAACGACAAGAGTATTTAGCTTCTTTAACATCTGATGATGAAGTGTTGTTGTTGTCTGGAATTCATGGAAAAATCATTTCTATCAAAGATGACTTGATCTCTTTGCAGATTGCAAAAGGAGTCGTCATCTATGTAGAAAAGGAAAGTGTAATGGGAAAGACAAAAGAACTGCTTTTTAAGTAGTTCTTTTTCTGGTAATAGATAATGAAAGAAGAAAGAAGACAATTTTTTGAAAGAGTCGATGGGGACCAATGTCGTGACTATATCTTGTCTCACTGTTCAAAAGACTATGAGAAGGTCAAGCGTTCTCTTGAGCGCTTGATGGACAATCGTTTTATGTTTGATAGTCCTTGGGATATGGAACCTTGTTCAAAAATCTACCAAATCCAGCCGATGGTGTGGAATCAAGTATTTGAAGATGATCCAGAATGGGCTTATATGCTCAATCGACAAGAATATCTCTTGCAGTTTATGATAGGGTATCTGGTAGAAGGAGATAAGGGCTATATTCAAAAGTGCAAGTTCTTTCTATTTGATTGGATTGAGCAGGTGAGAGAGTTTTCTCCTCAATCTTTGATGACCAGAACCTTGGATACGGGCATTCGTTCCTTTACTTGGTTAAAACTACTCTTGCTCTTCTCGAAATTTGACTTGCTAGAAGAGGAAGAACTAGAGAAAATTTTGGTCAGTCTAGAAAAGCAGATTGACTTTATGAAAAGCCACTATCGCGCCAAGTACACCCTTAGTAACTGGGGAATTTTACAAACAATTCCTATGCTTGCTATCTATCATTTCTTTTCAGATAAGATGGATTTAGAAGAAGTTTACCTTTTTGCTTCAGAGGAGTTGAAACAGCAAATTGAGACGCAGATTTTAGAGGATGGAAGCCAGTTTGAACAGTCGATTCTCTATCATGTAGAGGTTTATAAAGCCTTGCTAGACTTGTGTCTCTTGCTTCCAGACTTGCAAGATAGCTTTCAAGAGTTGCTGGAAAAGATGGCGACTTACATTCAGATGATGACAGGCCTGGATGGACGGACTCTGGCTTTTGGTGATAGCGATTCTACAGAAACGACAGAGATTTTGAGCCTGTCTGCTGTGGTTTTGAACAAGGAAGATCTTCTTAACGGTCTGGATGTTAAAGTTGATTTGCTTAGCCTCTTGTTCCTAGGGCGAGAAAAGGTCAAGCGACTGCAGGAATTTGAAAAGAGAGCTTGGCAGCCTAAGTCCATGATCTTTGAAGACTCTGGACATGTCTGCATTAAGGATGAACATCGTTATCTATTTTTCAAAAACGGTCCGCTGGGAAGTGCCCATAGCCATAGTGACGAGAATAGTTTTTGCTTACAGTATCAAGGCCAACCGATTTTCATAGATGCTGGGCGTTATTCTTATCGGGAGATAGATGAACGTTATCTCTTAAAGAGTGCTTGGAGTCATTTGACCTGTATGGTAGATGGGAAAGCTCCAGAAAGGATCACGGGATCCTGGGAATATGAATACTATCCTCACTCCCTGTTTTGTCACCACAAAGAAAGAGAGGGAGTGCATTATATTGAGGGGGCTTATTTGTCAGTAGATCCTGATTTGCCTTATCTTTACAGGAGAAAAATCCTCATGTTGGCAGAGGATGTCTGGCTCTTAGTAGATGATATCAGGTGTCAAGGTCAGCATGAGGCGTTGACCCAGTTTATTCTTGACAAGGATGTGACCTATCAAGATGGGAAAATCAATCAGTTGAGACTATGGAGTGAAGTTGATTTTGATTTAGAAGCTACCATTATTTCTCCTAAATACAATGAACTTGAAAAAAGTAGCAAACTCACCAAGCGCCAATTCTTTGAGAATCAGATGCTGGATTATACTATCATTGCGCATGAGAGTTTTGAAATCATCCTTCATTCTGTCTACCAGACAGATGGTCGTGAAGTGGAAAATGCTCTGGCTTTTGAAGTGAAAAATGACGAAACAGACAAGCTGATTTTGTTATTAAGCGAGGATATTTGTGTAGGTGAAAAATTATGCCTCGTTGACGGAACAAAAATGCGTGGGAAATGTCTAGTATATGATAAAATAAATGAGAGAATGATTCGCTTGCAGTGCTAGAAATAGGCATTTTGAATGGTGAATATGTTATACTAAGTATTAGTAGGAGGTGTTTTAGATTGGAGAAGAAACTGACCATAAAAGACATTGCAGAAATGGCTCAGACCTCGAAAACAACCGTGTCATTTTACCTAAACGGGAAATATGAAAAAATGTCCCGAGAGACACGTGAAAAGATTGAAAAAGTTATTCATGAAACAAATTACAAACCGAGCATTGTTGCGCGTAGCTTAAACTCCAAACGAACAAAATTAATTGGTGTTTTGATCGGTGATATTACCAACAGTTTCTCAAACCAAATTGTTAAGGGAATTGAGGATATCGCCAGCCAGAATGGCTACCAGGTAATGATAGGAAATAGTAATTACAGCCAAGAGAGTGAGGACCGGTATATTGAAAGCATGCTTCTCTTGGGAGTAGACGGCTTTATTATTCAGCCGACCTCTAATTTCCGAAAATATTCTCGTATCATCGATGAGAAAAAGAAGAAAATGGTCTTTTTTGATAGTCAGCTCTATGAACACCGGACTAGCTGGGTCAAAACCAATAACTATGATGCCGTTTATGACATGACCCAGTCCTGTATCGAAAAAGGTTATGAGCATTTTCTTTTGATTACAGCGGATACGAGTCGTTTGAGTACTCGGATTGAGCGGGCAAGTGGTTTTGTGGATGCTTTAACAGATGCTAATATGCGCCACGCCAGTCTAACCATTGAAGATAAGCATACGAATTTGGAACAAATTAAGGAATTTTTACAAAAAGAAATCAATCTCGATGAAAAAACTCTGGTATTTGTTCCTAACTGTTGGGCCCTACCTCTAGTCTTTACCGTTATCAAAGAGTTGAACTATAACTTGCCACAAGTTGGGTTGATTGGTTTTGACAATACGGAGTGGACTTGCTTTTCTTCTCCAAGTGTTTCGACGCTGGTTCAGCCCGCCTTTGAAGAAGGACAACAGGCTACAAAGATTTTGATTGATCAGATTGAAGGCCGCAATCAAGAAGAAAGGCAACAAGTCTTGGATTGTAGTGTGAGTTGGAAAGAGTCTACTTTCTAAGATGAAAGGGAAATGACTTGCGACCTCTGTTAAGAAATAAAAGAATCCCACCTAGAATGAACTAGGTGGGATTCTTTGCCTATAAATTAAAAAATTAGCGAATCTTGGTCTATTTTTTAACGTGTTCCGATAAAAAGGCATAGGTCATGGTTCCAAAGATGGCACCAATTCCCAAACCCAAGACTAGTAAAGGTAGCATTTTATCGAAATGGAAGAGGTCATCCCAAAAGGTATCGAGTGGAAGATGCTGAACAAAGAGTTTGTGAAAGGCTGATAAGACAAACAAGCTAATTGGAATACTGATGAATACACCCCAACTATGAACTTTGATTTGGCTTTTGCTGTAGCTTTTGTGATGGATTTCGGACGGGTCATCCTTGTCTAAATGTAAGTTGCGAACTGCTAGTCTCGCCCTAGATGCGAGGACGAAGATAAGTCCAAAATAGAGGTAGGGCATGGCATCTCGAACCAACCCTATGAAGCGTCCAAATAGGAGATAGAACAAGAAGAGTAGGAGGGAGGAGTAAACGATTTGGATCAAGGCACGGGCACAAGCCTTGTAAATCATCTCTTGACGGCATTCATCAAAAGGCCCTTGTATGTGAAAGAATAGTTTGAGTAAGCGAGTGGTGAAATCTTCTTTTTTCATGGGAGTGATCTCCTAAATGAGCGATTTTTGATTGACTTCTTTAAAGAGTTGATAGAGAGTATAGAAGTAAACCAAACTAAAAATGATACAGATTATTAGAAATACCAGGTATCTCCAATCCATAGGATTTGTTAAAAGTTGTGGAAAGGATACGAGGATAAAACAGAGAGATGCGTTTAGAAGACGTATTTTTTTTGATTGGATTTTCTGGAATCTCTGTCCCTTGTTCAATACAGGAAGGAATAAAAGAAAGATAATCAAGAAAGGATGCTCAATATGTCCAGAAAGTAGGAAAAAGGTAACAAAGATACTGATAAAAACATGACTGATCAGTAGTCTAGCTAGTGATTTCATAAGGAACCTCCTAGTCGTTTTCTTGGTCTTTCTTGGCTTTTCGAATGCGAAGAGAGACGATAATTTGTATGGTCACTCCGAAGAAGAGGGTAGCTAGGATAGTTGATACAAAATGCCCTGTATTTAAAAGAGAACCAAGATAATCCTTGCTATCATCGGTTAGGACATTCAGAAGCGGTATTCCAAAGAACATGCCCATGCCATAGATTAGACCGGCTTTTAGACCAGGAAAATGCAGTTGTTTACTTTCTTTCTTACTTAACATTTCGGGATCAATAGCTGTGATGCCCGTTTTCTTGGTTTGAGAGACCACATAGAGGGCAGCCATCATCGAAATGCCAAACACCACGAGAGGATAACCGATAGCGACAATTTGTGGGTATTTATAAGAAAGGACAAAGGGGATGAGGTTGCCAAATATCATGAGATAAAAGAGAACGATAAAGACCTGATTCCCGATACGATCGGCCTCGCGCCGTTTGTGTTCGTCAAGGGGGCCAGAAATGCCGTATGTGCGTTTGATGAGTTTGTCAGTAAGAGTTTCTTTTTTCATTTGTTTGCTCCTTTTTTAAAAATCGTCTTCCCAAAAGAGGCTATTGAGGTCAGTTTGGAGGCTGCGGGCGAGATTGAGACAGAGTTCCAGGGTTGGATTGTACTTGTCGTTTTCAATCATGTTGATGGTCTGTCTCGAGACACCGATATCTTTGGCGAGCTCGAGCTGGGAAATGCCCAGTTCCTTGCGGAATTCTTTGACACGATTCATAGGGTCTCCTTTCTGATATGTCGTATATATTTGACTATATTATATTCTTTCGGGGATGAGATGTCAAGTATATATGACATATTTTTGAGAATTTTTTTCGAAGAAACTTAGCCTTGTCTGACAAGTGCAAGCTGGTCAGATTTGTGGTAAAATAGATAAGATATGACAAAAGAATTTCATCATGTAACGGTCTTGCTTCATGAAACGATTGATATGCTTGACGTAAAACCTGACGGTATCTACGTTGATGCAACTTTGGGCGGAGCAGGCCATAGCGAATATTTATTAAGTAAATTGAGCGAAAAAGGGCATCTCTATGCTTTTGACCAGGACCAGAATGCCATTGACAATGCGCAAAAACGGTTGGCACCCTATATCGAAAAGGGGATGGTAACCTTTATCAAGGATAACTTCCGTCATTTGCAGGCACGTTTGCAGGAGGCTGGTGTCCAGGGAATTGATGGAATTTGTTATGACTTGGGAGTGTCCAGTCCTCAGCTGGATCAGCGTGAGCGTGGCTTTTCTTATAAAAAGGATGCGCCACTGGATATGCGGATGAATCAGGAAGCTAGTCTGACGGCCTATGAGGTGGTCAATCATTATGACTATCATGACTTGGTTCGGATCTTTTTCAAGTATGGTGAGGATAAGTTTTCTAAACAGATAGCTCGTAAGATTGAGCAAGCGCGTGAGGTGAAACCCATTGAGACAACGACGGAGTTGGCAGAGATTATCAAGTCGGCCAAGCCTGCCAAGGAGCTCAAGAAAAAGGGGCACCCTGCCAAGCAGATTTTCCAGGCTATCCGAATCGAAGTCAATGATGAGCTGGGCGCTGCAGATGAATCCATCCAGCAGGCCATGAACATGCTGGCTCTGGATGGGAGAATCTCAGTCATTACCTTCCATTCGTTGGAAGACCGCTTGACCAAGCAGTTGTTTAAGGAGGCTTCAACAGTGGAAGTTCCCAAAGGCTTGCCCTTCATTCCAGATGACCTTAAGCCCAAGATGGAATTGGTATCCCGCAAGCCAATCTTGCCAAGTGCTGAAGAGCTAGAAGCCAACAATCGTTCGCATTCAGCCAAGTTGCGCGTGGCTAGAAAAATTCACAAGTAAGAGGAAAAACATGGCAGAAAGAATCGAAAAAACAAGCCAGTTATTGCAAACGAAGTTTAAAGGTTTCTCACGTGTGGAAAAGGCCTTCTATGTTTCGATTGCTGCAACAATGATTATCCTGGCAATTAGCGTTGTGTTTATGCAGACCAAGCTATTACAAGTTCAGAATGAATTGACCAAGGTCAATGCTCAAATCGAAGAAAAGAAAACCGAGCTAGACGATGCCAAGCAAGAGGTCAATGAATTGATTCGTTCAGAACGTTTGAAAGAGATTGCAAACTCCAAGGATTTGCAGCTGAATAACGAAAATATCCGAGCAGCGGAGTAAGAAATGAAACAGTGGAAAGAAAAAATCATCCGTTATGCCGTTCGTAACCGTAAATCTCCAGAAGAAAATCGCCGAAGAGTAGGGAAAAGCCTGAGTTTATTGGCTGTCATACTCTTCGCGGTCTTTTTGGTCAACTTTGCGGTCATTATCGGAACGGGTAAAAAATTTGGTAAGGACTTGGTTCAAGAAGCCAACAAGGTCCATCAAACAACTAAGACGATTCCTGCAAAACGGGGAACCATCTACGATCGTAATGGAACGCCTATTGCAGAAGATGCGACTTCGTATAATATCTATGCCGTTATTGACAAGACCTACAAGTCAGCAACAGGCAAAATTCTCTATGTAGAGGATTCTCAATTTAATAAGGTAGCTGAGATTTTCCATAAATACCTAGATATGGAAGAGTCTTATGTCAAGGAACAGCTTTCTCAGCCAGATCTAAAACAGGTATCCTTTGGTACCAAGGGAAATGGGATCACCTATGCCAATATGATGGCCATTAAAAATGACCTCAAAACTGCTGGCGTTGAGGGAGTTGACTTTACAACTAGCCCTAACCGTAGTTATCCCAATGGACAGTTTGCTTCTTCCTTTATCGGTTTAGCGCAACTCCATGAAAATGAGGATGGCACCAAACGTTTGATTGGGACATCTGGATTGGAGAGTTCTTTAAATAACATTCTGGCGGGTACAGATGGGATCATCACCTATGAGAAAGATCGTCTGGGAAATATTGTTCCGGGTACAGATCAAGCTTCCCAACAAACGGTAGATGGAAAGGATGTTTACACTACCCTTTCTAGTCCCTTACAATCCTTTATGGAAACCCAGATGGATGCCTTTCAGGAAAAGGTAAAAGGCAAGTATATGACAGCTACCTTGGTCAGCGCTAAAACAGGAGAAATCCTGGCTACAACTCAACGGCCGACCTTCAATGCCGATACCAAGGATGGCATCACAAAAGACTTTGTCTGGCGTGATATCCTCTATCAAAGTAACTATGAGCCAGGGTCAACCATGAAGGTGATGATGTTAGCTTCGGCTATTGACAACAATACCTTCCCTGGTGGCGAATACTTTAACAGTAGCGAATTGAAAATAGCAGATGCGACCATTCGAGACTGGGACGTCAATGAAGGATTGACCAGTGGTGGCACCATGACCTTCTCTCAAGGATTTGCCCACTCAAGTAATATCGGAATGACCTTGCTTGAGCAAAAGATGGGGGATGCAACTTGGTTGGACTACCTTAACCGCTTTAAGTTTGGGGTACCGACCCGTTTTGGTTTGGCAGATGAGTACACAGGTCAATTGCCTGCTGATAACATTGTCAATATCGCCATGAGTTCATTTGGACAAGGGATTTCTGTTACCCAGACCCAAATGCTTCGTGCCTTTACAGCCATTGCCAATGATGGGGTTATGTTGGAGCCGAAATTTATCAGTGCCCTCTATGATCCAAATGACCAGTCTGTCCGTAAGTCTCAAAAGGAAATCGTCGGAAATCCTGTGTCAAAAGCAGCAGCGTCCTCTACTCGGGAGCACATGGTCATGGTTGGAACAGATCCTGTCTACGGTACCATGTACAACCACAGTACAGGAAAGCCAAATGTCAATGTTCCGGGACAGAATGTCGCTCTGAAATCAGGGACTGCTCAGATTGCTGATGAGAAGAATGGGGGCTATCTGACAGGTGAAACCAACTATATCTTCTCAGTTGTGTCGATGCATCCTGCAGAAAATCCTGACTTTATCCTCTATGTAACGGTGCAACAGCCAGAGCATTATTCGGGTGTTCAGCTGGGAGAGTTTGCCAACCCAATCCTTGAGCGAGCTTCTGCTATGAAAGAATCCCTCAATCTTCAGTCAACTGCTAAGAGCTTGGATCAGGTCAGCAAGACGACAAGTTATGCCATGCCAGCTACCAAGGACTTTACTCCGGGTGACCTAGCAGAAGAATTGCGTCGTAACCTTGTCCAACCAATCGTTATCGGAACAGGAACTAAGATCAAGGAACTCTCGGTTTCTGAAGGAGATAATTTGGAAGCCAATCAGCAGATCTTGATCCTGTCAGATAAGGTCGAAGAAATGCCTGATATATACGGCTGGACAGATGAAAATGTGCAAACATTTGCCAAATGGCTGAATATAGAAGTCGAGTGGGAAGGTAGTGGCAAAACGGTCAAGAAACAAAGTGTCCGTGCCAATACAGCCCTCAAAGACATTAAAAAAATGAAAATAACTTTAGGAGATTAAGATGATTAGTTCCATTAGTGCTGGAGTTCTAGCCTTTCTATTGACCTTGATTGGTATTCCAGCCTTTATCCGATTTTATCGAAAAGCGCAGATTACAGGTCAGCAGATGCACGAGGATGTCAAGCAACACCAAGCTAAAGCTGGGACTCCAACCATGGGAGGTCTTGTCTTCCTTATCGTTGCAGTAGTTGTGAGCTTTCTGGTTGCTCTCTTTACTCAACAATTGACCAACAATGTAGGCATGATTTTGTTTATCTTGGTTTTGTATGGATTGGTAGGTTTTTTGGATGATTTCCTCAAGGTCTTTCGTAAGATTAACGAAGGCTTAAATCCCAAGCAAAAGCTTGCTCTCCAGCTGCTTGGAGGAGTGATTTTCTACCTCTTTTATGAGCGTGGTGGCGACATGCTTTCAGTCTTTGGCTACCAAGTTCATCTGGGAATTTTCTATATTTTCTTTGCCCTTTTCTGGCTAGTTGGCTTTTCAAATGCGGTGAATCTGACTGACGGGATCGACGGCTTAGCAAGTATTTCCGTGGTGATTAGCTTGTCGGCCTACGGTGTGATTGCTTATATGCAAAATCAACTGGATATCCTTCTTGTGATTCTTGCCATGATTGGTGGTTTGCTAGGCTTCTTCGTCTTTAATCACAAGCCTGCCAAGGTCTTCATGGGAGATGTAGGAAGTTTGGCTTTAGGTGGGATGCTGGCAGCAATCTCTATGGCCCTCCACCAAGAATGGACCCTTTTGCTGATTGGGATTATCTATGTCTTTGAGACAAGCTCTGTTATGATGCAGGTTACCTACTTCAAACTTAGTGGTGGAAAACGTATTTTCCGTATGACACCTGTGCATCACCATTTCGAGCTTGGAGGATTCTCAGGCAAGGGCAATCCTTGGAGCGAGTGGAAGGTTGACTTCTTCTTTTGGGGAGTTGGGCTTCTAGCAAGTCTCTTGACCTTAGTCTTTTTATACCTACTGTAAAACTAAGTTTTGATGACAAAATAAAACAGGATGAAGGTGATCTTCATCCTGTTTTTGTGTGTTTAAAGGTTAGTTGGAGTCATCCTTTCTTCCTTTTAACATAAAAGTGGCTGTAAGGGCTAGGCTGAGTCCTGCTAAGAAGAGGAGTGGGTTGGACGCTTCTCCTGTTGCTGGAAGTTCTTCTTTAGGAGAATGATTTCCAGCTTTCGCAGGGATCGGACTAGCTGAAAGTTGTTCAGCCTCGTGTGCCAAGGTTTCTTCATCTGAAGCACTTGGTTTTTCCTCTGTGTTAGAGCTTGTTCCAGTAGCTTGATAGACGACAGCATAGGTACTGAAATGATTAGTGATGAATTCTACCTTTCCGTCTCGAACGGTGAAATCAAGGGCTTGCAACTCCTTGGTCGGAGTAATATAGTAGACCTTTTCTACGTTAGCTGAAATAGGCAAGCGAACCAAGACAGAGCCTTTTGGCTGTACGCTATGATCTGTTGGATTTTTAAGTTGTAGGTCGTAAGCATCATAGGTCTTGCCAAAGAGTTCTTGAGCTAGGACACGTCGGCTAGAAACGTGAGAAATTCCTTCTAAGTCGCTGGCTCCACCAATGATTTCTACTCCAGTTTCCTTATCTTTCAAGACTTGAACTGGATAGTCAGGAAGGCTAAGGGTTGGAGCAGCCTGATCTCCGCTAGTTCCGATAGGTTTAGTGTATTCAGGTTTTTCAACAGTAGGAGCTTCCTCTTGCCCTGCTGTTCCGATTAGTTCGGTGTATTCAGGAATTTCAACTGTTGGAGCTTCTTGTTCTCCCGCAGTTCCGATAGGCTCAGTGTATTCAGGAATTGTCACTGTAGGCGGTTCCTCTTGCCCTGCGGTTCCGAAAGGATCAGTATATTCAGGCTTTTCAACTGTAGGTGGCTCTTCTTGCCCTGCCGTTCCGATAGGCTCGGTGTATTCCGGAATTTCAACAGTAGGAGCTGGTTCGTCCCCCTTGCTTGTAGTTGGTCGCTTCTTATCGACTTTCTTTTCATCCTTTTTAGTAAAGACGGTTACGATAGGGCTGCTTGTGGTAGTACCTTGAATGGTATAAGCTTCAATGGCATTTCCAGCTTTGCGATTGGTTTCTTCAGGGATTGGGATTTGAACCTGATTGTCTTGGATTGATAGGATAGTCTGATCTCCACTTGTAACTAGATGCGTTTCATCCACCTTACGCAAAACTAGAGGATCTTTGACTCCTGGGAAGGTCACTGCGATGGCTTCCCAATCTCCAGCTGGTAGGCTTAAGGAAATGGTTTTGTCATTTTCCTTAAGAGGCGCAATGCTCGGGCTATCTATACCAACAGCAGGAGCTTTGATGATATCAAAGGAGTCTAGAGAGATTTTCTTGCGACCTTCTGGCGAATCTGGATCAACTTGTAATGTCAGGGTATGCGGACCGTCAGTAAGGTTTGTAAATTCGCCAATAAAAGCTCTCTTTTCAGTTGCACCTGAAGTGTAGAAGTCTAGACTTGGCATTTCTTTGCCATCTAGTGTAACACGTGCTCGTCCAAGAGCGAGGCTCTTTAAGCCAAAGATACGAATACCCGTCCCTGTAAAGGAAATAGTTGCCTGAGCTTCTGAAGCTGCACTAGAGTCGCTGTTGTTAATATCAGCGTATTTTTCCGTACCTCCGTAGAGTTCAGGGTCAGACCAGTCCTTAAACTGGGCACCATACTGGATGCGCGAATCACGATCATCCATTTTTTCAATCGTATTGTCTGTTCCTGCTAGGATTTTTAAGTAGTCTAATGAAATTTTCGAACGCTCACTACCACGTCCTTTGTGTTCACGTTTAACACTAAGAGTCAATGTGTGAGGTCCGTCAGACAATCCTGTGAAGCGACCGATGAGACTACCTTTTTCAGTTGCCCCAGCAGTATGGAAGTCAAGTTCGCCGACTTCTTTGCCATCAATTTTAGCAGTGGCAAGACCTAGTTCAGACGATTTCAGTCCATAGATTTCGATACCCACACCATTGAAAGGAATGGTAGCAGTCACGTCTTGGTCTGTGTAGTTTCCTTTTGAAAGGTCAGCAAACTTCTCCGTTCCTCCAAATAATTCTGAGTCTGCCCAGTTTCCAAAGGCAGCTCCGTACTGGATACGACTGTCTCGGTCATCCATCAATTCACTAGGAGTTTCTACAGTTGCCTGTTCAGATACTTGTGTGGACACTTCACCCAGCATCGCCTTGACGGTATAAGTATAGGCGAGTTGAGGATTTAGTGATCGGTCGATAAAGTGGGTTTGATTGGTTACAAATTCTCTAGTTGCAGAGGTTTGGCCAGATTCGTCTTTTACTTGTCTTTGGATGACATAGTGGGTAGCTCCTTCTACTTGGTTGAAGGTGAGTTCGGCAGTGACTCCATTTTGTCGAACTGCTGTCAGACTGGTTACACGACCAGGGAAGTGTTCAAAGGTAATGACGTCACCTTTTTGTGTTGCCAGTTGGATGCGATTGTTTTTGAGAATCGTTGCCTTGACTGGCTTGCCATTGACCTTGATCTGACTGGCTTCGATATTTGGATAGTCTACAATTAGGTCTCCACCGACATTTGAAAGGAAGGACAAGCTTTGCAGGTTTTTATCTTTCCACTTCATGCTGACTTCAAAGTTTCCTCGAGCAACCAAGCCAGAAACCTGACCGTCTTTCCAAGCATCAGGAAGAGCTGGTAAGGGTGCAATATAGCCTGTATGAGATTGGAGAAGCATTTCTGCCATCCCACTGGTTGCTCCAAAGTTTCCGTCTATTTGGAAAGGCGCGTGCGTATCCCAAAGGTTTTCTAGAGTTGAGTACTTGAGCTGTTCGGCGAGCAAGCGATGGGCACGGTTACCGTCCAGCAGACGAGCCCAGAGATTGATTTTATTGGCCTTAGACCAACCAGTACCACCATCTCCACGGTGGTTCAAGGTAGCACGCGCAGCCTCTAAGTATTCAGCCTGGTCCTTGCTAAAGAGCGTACCTGGGAAAAGACCAACTAGATGGGAAACGTGGCGGTGGTGATTTTCAATCCCTTCATTGGTGAATTGGGGACTGTCCTCTTCGTACCATTCCTTGATGCGTCCTTCATTGTTGATGTGAAGGGGTTTTAGTTTGTCAAATTTAGCCTTGACCTCTGTGACTAAGTCTTGGTCGACATTCAGATGGTTGGCGACTTCCATGTAGTCGTGGAATAGCTGCCAGACTAGCGATTGGTCAAAGGTATTTCCGATGGTAATGGTCCCGTGTTCTGGTGAGTAGGATGGAGAAGACACCCAACGGTCGCTGGCCTTGTCATAGTGCAAGAAGGAGTTCCAGAACTTAGCGGTTTCCTTGAGCATTGGATAAATCTTTTCTTTGAGATAAGTCTCATCCTTGGTAAATTTATAATAGTCATAGACATTCTGCATCATCCAAGCGTTAGCAGCCGGAGACCAACCCCAATAGTAATTCCAGCCTGGAGTAGTCCAGCCAAATGGTGTCGCCTGAGTGTGGACCAGCCAACCATTTTCTTGTCCGTCTTTGGATTCGATACCTGCGTATTCCTTGGCAGCGATACGGCCATAATAGCGCATGTCGTCAATGTAATTAATCATTGGCTTGGCTGTTTCAGCTAGATTGCTCATATAGGCAGGCCAGTAGTTCATTTGCAAATTGACATTGAGGTGGTAGTCAGCATTCCAAGGTGGATTGTCTACAGCATTCCAGACTCCTTGTAGGTTGGCAGGAAGAGCATCTGTCCGATCACGAGACGAACTGATGAGTAAATAACGTCCGTATTGGAAGAAGAGTTCTTCCAATTTTTGCCCTTTTTCTGGGTTATAGCCTTGAAGGGCCTCTTTCGTCGTTTGAGCAGTCTTGTTTCCGCCTAGGTTTATTTTAACGCGGTTAAAGAGACTTTGATAGTCCTTGATATGGGCCTTTTTAAGTGTCTCGTAGTCTTTGGCCTTAGCAGCTTCTACAATCCCTTTAACTGTTTTTTCGAGGTCAATGTCTTTTCGATAGTTGGCTTTTGGATTCTGAGCAAAGTTGGTCTTGGCACTGAGATAGAGGGTCGCATAACTTGCGCCTGTAACGGTTAGTGTCTCGTCCTGAACAGTCACCTTTCCGTCTGTTTTAATTCCTAGATAGGATGCAAATTTGAGGCCGTTATCTTTGACAGTTCCCTTTAGAAGGATTCCATTTGCATCTGTAGTGACATGACCATTCTTATAGTTGGAATATTCCCAAGAGTAGTTGCCATTAGCAAGCAAGTCTTCTGTCAAGCTGTTCCAAAGGGTAAAGTCAAGTGTCTTGTTTCCTTTTTTGGTCAAGTGGGTCACAGTGACATCATCAGGATAGCTGGAGAAGGTTTCGCGTTTGAAGGTGGTCCCATCTTGGGTGTAAGAAGTGGTCGTAGTGGCTTCAGTGATATCCAAACCGCGATGATAATCAGTTACAGTATCTAACCCTTTTTTCTGGTTATTGAAGACCATGAAGATATCACCAAAGGCTAGGTAACGTCCATACTGGGCGTTGTTTGGTCCAACTAGATTTTGTTCAGCGAGCTGTTTTGCTTTTTGGCGGTCGCCAGCTTCGAGGGCTTTACGTATCTCTGCTAAGACCTTGTAGCGATCCTTGTAGTTTCCTCCGTTATAGTCGGTGCTATCGGGTTGTGGTCCTCCTGACCAGAGGGTCTTTTCGTTGTACTGGATTCTCTCTTCCCCAATGAGTCCGAAAACCTTGGCTCCCATCTCTCCATTTCCGACAGGGAGGGCTTGCTTTTCCCATCCGTCATAGGAGGGAGCTGTTGGCTGATTGTAGTTGAGTTGATAGTTTTCTTGTTTTGTCACAGGCTGGTCTGCTTTTTCAGGTTCCTTATTTTCTTTAGCTTCTACAATGGCTTCTTCACTAGCTTGACTATTTGTCGTCTGAGTCTCGTTAGCTGGCTTGCTTTCGGAAACTACTGGGCTCTCGGCTAGAGACGGTTTTGTAGTTTCAGTAGCTTCAGCAGCTTGGGGTTCACTATCAGGCTTAGTGATAGCTTCGACAGAGGTTGGTTCAGTTTGCTTGACTTCAACACTGTCTGCAGCTACAGTATGGTTGACTAGAAAAACAGCCCCCAGTAAAACAGAAGCAGTCCCAACCGTCAGCTTGCGGATGCTATAGCGACAGGATTTCTCCCAAAAGTGTTTTTTCATAAAACCCTCCTTTGTGTATTCGAAACCGCTTACATTTTATAAAGCAGTTTCGTTTAATTTGTTTCTATATATCTCCTCACCTCCCATTCTAATGGTCGCTTAGCATTTGTCAAGAGGTTTTTGGTGAAAAACATATTTGAGATTGCTTTTTCTTAAAAAAGTAGAAGAAAGAGAGGAAAGGGTGGAATTATTCGTAATTTCATAGTTCAATCTGATTGTTAGACTAGCTTAGAATTGGCTTAACCCCCTCTTGAAAGCGTAAAACAAACTAGTCAGGAAAGTCACTTTATGGTATAATATAGAAGACTCAAAAAGAAACAGGAGAAAAAGAATGGATTTACTTTTAGCAATTGTCTTGATTGTGCTAGCTTTTCTAGGGGGAGCTCTTGGAGGGATGTACTTGGCTCGTAAGCAAATCGAAAAAAAATATGCTGACAACCCACGTTTGAACGCTGACGCAGTTCGTGCTCTCTTGAGTGCAAATGGTCAAAAACCAAGCGAAGCCAAGGTACAACAAGTTTACCACCAAATCATCCGCCAACAAAAAGCAGCCCTTGCTAAGAACAAAAAGAAATAAATAGGAAAAGTCTGGGATGAAAGTTCCAGACTTCTCACTATGTTCAATAGTTCTCAAGGATAAGACTTTTTCCTTGCATTCTATTGATATTTGATTATGATTAAGAGAGAGGCAGTTGCCATTCTATCAAGCTGTCTATCCGTTCATTTAGGACGAGTAATTATGATGAACTATCAATCAGAAAAGAAGACTAGAAAGAAGACTGTATGGATAATCGACCAATTGGTTTTTTGGATTCGGGTGTCGGGGGCTTGACTGTTGTACGTGAGCTCATGCGCCAGCTTCCCCATGAAGAAATCGTCTATATTGGAGATTCGGCACGGGCGCCCTATGGTCCCCGTCCTGCTGAGCAAATCCGTGAATATACTTGGCAGTTGGTTAACTTTCTCTTGACCAAGGATGTCAAGATGATTGTCATTGCTTGTAATACTGCGACTGCGGTCGTCTGGGAAGAAATCAAGGCCCAACTAGATATTCCTGTCCTAGGCGTGATTTTGCCAGGAGCTTCGGCAGCTATCAAGTCCAGTCAAGGTGGGAAAATCGGAGTAATTGGAACCCCCATGACGGTCCAATCAGATATCTACCGTCAAAAAATTCATGATCTGGATCCGGATTTACAGGTGGAGAGTTTGGCCTGTCCCAAGTTTGCTCCCTTGGTGGAGTCTGGTGCACTGTCAACCAGTGTAACTAAGAAAGTGGTCTATGAAACCCTGCGTCCCTTGGTTGGAAAGGTGGATAGCTTGATTTTGGGTTGTACCCATTACCCACTCCTTCGCCCTATCATCCAAAATGTCATGGGACCAAAGGTTCAGCTCATCGATAGTGGGGCAGAGTGTGTACGGGATATCTCGGTTTTGCTTAACTATTTTGAAATCAATCGTAGCCGAGATGCGGGCCCTCTTCAACATCGTTTTTACACAACAGCCAATAGCCAAAGTTTTGCCCAGATTGGAGCAGAATGGCTAGAAAAAGAGATTCATGTGGAGCATGTAACTTTATGACAAACAAAATTTATGAATACAAGGATGACCAGGACTGGTATGTCGGTGTCTGGGATGTCTATGGAGGCATCTATAGCCTTATCAAAGATCCTCTTGAGCTTGATTTTATGGATTTAGCGCGAATTTTTCGTGACGAAGAAAATGGCTTTCCGATTACGATAACAGTGATGCGCTGGTCTTCTAACTTTCGTTTGCTCTCCTTTATCGTTGAAATTTTAAATGCTGAAGCAGGCCGAAACTTGGAAGTCATCCAACGTCAGGGAGCCTTGCTCTTAGTTGAAAATGGGCAACTCCTGCATGTAGAATTGCCTAAAGAAGGGGTCAATGTCCAAGACTTCTTTGAGATAAACAAGGTCAGAGAAACCTTATTGATTGCGACTCGCAATGAAGGCAAGACCAAGGAGTTTCGAGCTATCTTTGACAAACTAGGCTATGATGTGGAAAATCTCAATGACTATCCAGATCTACCTGAAGTAGCAGAAACTGGCATGACCTTTGAAGAAAATGCCCGCCTTAAGGCAGAAACCATTTCCCAATTAACAGGAAAGATGGTTTTGGCAGATGATTCTGGTCTCAAAGTCGATGTCCTTGGCGGTTTGCCAGGTGTCTGGTCAGCCCGTTTTGCTGGTGTGGGAGCAACTGACCGTGAAAACAATGCCAAGCTCTTGCACGAATTGGCCATGGTCTTTGACCTCAAGGACCGTTCGGCTCAATTCCACACAACCCTAGTCGTAGCCAGTCCAAATAAGGAAAGCTTAGTTGTTGAAGCTGACTGGCCAGGATACATTAACTTTGAACCCAAGGGTGAAAATGGCTTTGGTTATGATCCCCTCTTCCTTGTAGGAGAGACAGGCAAATCCTCAGCTGAATTAACCCTGGAAGAAAAAAATAGCCAATCCCACCGTGCCTTAGCCGTTAAGAAACTTTTGGAGGTATTTCCATCATGGCAAAGCAAACCATCATTGTAATGAGTGACTCCCATGGCGATAGCTTGATTGTCGAAGAAATCCGTGACCGCTATCTGGGGAAAGTTGATGCCATTTTTCACGATGGTGACTCTGAACTCCGTCCAGACTCTCCGCTCTGGGAGGGCATCCATGTCGTCAAAGGCAACATGGACTTTTATGCTGGTTATCCAGAACGTTTGGTGACTCAACTTGGTCCGACCAAAATCATCCAGACCCATGGACACTTGTTTGATATCAATTTCAACTTTCAAAAGTTGGACTACTGGGCTCAGGAAGAAGAAGCGGACATCTGTCTTTATGGTCACTTACATGTGCCAAATGCTTGGATGGAAGGCAAAACACTCTTTTTAAATCCAGGCTCCATCAGCCAACCAAGAGGAACCATCAGGGAATGCCTTTATGCTCGTGTGGAGATTGATGACAGCTATTTTAAAGTAGACTTTTTGACACGTGACCATGAGGTTTATCCAGGCTTGTCCAAGGAGTTTTCTCGATGATTGCCAAGGAATTTGAAGCATTTTTACTGGAGCAGGAAGAGACTTTTCTTACCCCTGCTGAGAATCTAGCAGCCTTGATTGATACCCATAACGCTGACCATGCGATTTTAGTGTTGAGTCAAATTACCTATACCCGTATCCCTGTTGTGACCTTTGACAAACGCTTTGTCGGAACCATTGGTCTGAGAGATATTTTGGCTTATCAAATGGAGCAAGGTTTGACGGATGAGCAGATGGCAACGACAGATATCGTCAATATAACCAAGACGGATGTAGTAGTCGTCGCTCCAGACTATAATATCACTGAAGTCCTCCATAAATTGGTAGATGAACCCTTCTTACCAGTCGTAGATGGTGAAGGAATTTTCCAAGGAATCATCACGCGCAAGTCCATCCTCAAGGCAGTTAATGCCCTCTTGCATGACTTTAGTAAGGAATATGAGATTCGATGCAAATGAGAGATAGGATTTCAGACTTTTTAGAGAGAAAGCAGGGCTTGTCTACTAATTCAAAGCAATCTTATAAGTATGATCTGGAGCAATTTTTAGACATTGTAGGTGAGCGGATCTCTGAGACTAGTCTCAAGATTTACCAAGCCCAACTAGCCAATCTAAAAATCAGCGCCCAGAAACGGAAACTTTCAGCCTGTAACCAATTTCTCTACTTTCTCTATCGAAAAGGAGAAGTGGACAGCTTTTATCGTTTGGAATTAACCAAACAAGCTGAAAAGAAGACTGAAAAGTCAGAACGGTTAGACCTAGAGTCTTTTTGGCAGGAAAGTGACTATCCAGAGGGGCGCTTGCTAGCGCTCTTAATCCTAGAAATGGGACTCTTGCCAAGTGAGATTTTATCCCTTAAGGTTGTAGATATCAATCTGGATTTTCAGGTGCTGCGAATTAACAAGGCTTCCCAACAGAGGATTGTCACTATTCCCACGACCTTGATTCCAGAGCTAGAACCCTTGATGGGGCAGACCTATCTCTTTGAAAGGGGGGGGAAAGCCTATTCTCGTCAGTGGGCCTTTCGACAGCTAGAGTCATTTGTCAAGGAGAAAGGTTTCCCAACCTTATCAGCCCAAGCCTTGCGGGAACAGTTCATTCTAAGACAGATAGAAGAGAAGGTCGATTTTTACGAAATTGCAAAAAAATTAGGATTAAAAACAGTCCTGACCTTAGAAAAATATAGATAATGGATATTAAATTAAAAGATTTTGAAGGGCCCCTGGACTTGCTCTTGCACTTGGTTTCTAAGTACCAGATGGATATCTACGATGTGCCTATCACAGAAGTCATCGAACAGTACCTAGCCTATGTCTCAACTCTGCAGGCCATGCGTCTGGAAGTGACGGGTGAGTACATGGTCATGGCTAGTCAGTTGATGCTGATCAAGAGCCGCAAGCTTCTTCCAAAGGTGGCAGAAGTGGCTGATTCGGAGGATGACCTGGAGCAGGATCTCCTCTCCCAAATCGAAGAATACCGCAAGTTCAAGCTCTTGGGTGAGCACTTGGAGGCTAAGCACCAAGATCGGGCCCAGTACTTTTCTAAAGCGCCGACAGAGTTGATTTACGAGGATGCGGAGCTTGTACATGACAAGACGACCATTGATCTCTTTTTGGCTTTTTCAAATATCCTAGCCAAGAAAAAAGAGGAGTTCTCACAGAATCACACGACCATCTTGCGGGATGAGTATAAGATTGAGGACATGATGGTCATCGTAAAAGAGTCCTTGACTGGACGAGACCAGTTGCGTTTGCAGGATTTGTTCAAGGAAGCCCAGAATGTCCAAGAGGTCATTACCCTCTTTTTGGCGACCTTAGAGTTAATCAAAACCCAGGAACTAATCCTCGTACAAGAGGAGAGTTTCGGAGATATCTATCTCATGGAAAAGAAGGAAGAAAGTCAAGAGGCACAAAGCTAGACTTGATAGAGAGGAAAGATGAGTACTTTAGCAGAAATAGAAGCGCTCTTGTTTGTAGCAGGTGAAGATGGGATTCGAGTTCGCCAGTTGGCTGAACTCCTATCACTTCCCCCGACAGGCATCCAACAGAGTTTAGAAAAATTAGCCCAGAAGTATGAAAATGACCCAGAGTCAAGCTTGTCCCTGATCGAGACAGGTGGTGCATACAGATTGGTCACCAAGCCTCAATTTGCAGCGATTTTGAAGGAATACTCCAAGGCACCCATCAACCAAAGTTTGTCTCGGGCTGCCCTTGAGACCTTGTCCATCATTGCCTACAAGCAGCCTATCACGCGGATAGAAATTGATGCTATTCGTGGGGTCAACTCGAGTGGAGCCTTGGCAAAGTTGCAGGCTTTTGACTTGATACGAGAAGATGGGAAAAAAGAAGTGTTGGGGCGCCCCAACCTCTATGTGACTACGGATTATTTCCTAGATTACATGGGGATTAACCATTTAGAAGAATTACCAGTGATTGATGAGCTTGAGATTCAAGCCCAAGAAAGCCAATTATTTGGTGAAAGGATAGAAGAAGATGAGAATCAATAAGTATATTGCCCACGCAGGTGTGGCCAGTAGGAGAAAAGCAGAAGAGTTGATCAAGCAAGGTTTGGTGACCGTCAACGGCCAAGTGGTGCGTGAACTCGCAACTACTATCAAGTCAGGCGACAAGGTCGAAGTTGAAGGTCAACCTATCTACAACGAAGAAAAGGTCTACTATCTGCTTAACAAACCACGTGGAGTGATTTCCAGTGTGACAGATGACAAGGGACGCAAGACAGTTGTGGATCTCTTACCAAATGTTAAAGAACGCATTTACCCTGTGGGACGTTTGGACTGGGATACATCAGGTGTCTTGATTTTGACCAATGATGGGGACTTCACGGATGAGATGATTCACCCCCGTAATGAGATTGACAAGGTCTATGTCGCGCGTGTTAAAGGTGTGGCCAATAAGGATAATCTTCGCCCCTTGACTCGTGGTCTTGAGATTGATGGCAAGAAAACCAAGCCAGCTGTTTACGAAATTCTCAAAGTGGATCCAGTCAAAAATCGCTCAGTAGTGCAGTTGACTATCCATGAGGGACGTAATCATCAGGTTAAAAAGATGTTTGAAGCTGTCGGTCTTCAAGTGGATAAGTTGTCTCGGACACGTTTTGGACACTTAGACTTGACAGGTCTTCGTCCAGGAGAATCCCGTCGCCTTAATAAAAAAGAAATCAGCCAACTACACACTATGGCTGTAACCAAGAAATAATGAAACGCATCTTAATAGCGCCAGTACGCTTTTACCAACGTTTTATCTCCCCAGCCTTTCCCCCCTCTTGTCGCTTTGAGCCGACTTGTTCCAACTACATGATTCAGGCTATTGAAAAACATGGCTTCAAGGGTGTTCTGATGGGCTTGGCTCGGATTTTACGTTGCCACCCCTGGTCGAAAACAGGTAAGGACCCCGTCCCAGATCACTTTTCCCTCAGACGAAATCAAGAAAAAAAATAACCCAACATCACCTGATGTTGGGTTTTCTTGTTTATTTCAAAGCTTTTTGAGCGTCTTCAATCATGAGTTTAGTTGATTCAAGTCCGCCTCCGCTTAGATACCAGAGGTCTGGTGTTAGTTGGATGATTTTACCATTTTTAGCAGCAGGAGTTTCAGCGATGAGGGCATTTTCTAGGACGCCATCGTTGCTTGAGTTGTCCCCACCAATGGCAAGGGTACGGTTGATGACAAAGAGGATGTCAGGATTGATTTCTTTGACACTTTCAAAGCTGACTTCTTGTCCGTGGCGAGAGTCTTCAAATTTGGTGTCAGTTGGCTTGAATTTTAAGGTTTGATACAAGAAAGAGAAACGAGATTGGGCACCAAAGGCAGCCATTTTTCCTTCATTGAGGAGGATAGCAAGGGCTTTTTTGTCAGAACTTTCGTTTTTAGTAGCGACTTCTTGGATGCTCTTATCTAGGTTAGCCAATTCTTGCTTGGCTTTCTGAGTGCCTGTTTCACCAAAGGCGCTTGCAAGGGATTCGATGTTGGTCTTGGTAGAAGTCCAGTAGTCGTCCTTACTTGCTTGGAAGAGAACGGTTGGAGCAATTTCTTTGAACTTGTCTACGAATTTTTGGGTACGTGGAGAAGCGATAATCAAATCCGGCTCAAGAGCAGCAATGGCTTCTAGGTCTGGCTCAACCATGGAACCCACATTGTTGACATTTCCTGTAAGATCTTTTAGGTAAGTCGGAACAGTTTTTGTAGGCATTCCGACGATATTCTTTTCAAAACCTAAAGCGCGAATAGTATCCGCAGCACCGAGGTCAAAGGTCACAATCTTTTCAGGAACCTTTGAAAGTTTGACCTCATCTAGTGAACTTTTAATGGTTATCTCTGTTGGAGCAGAGCTACTTGTCTCTGTCTGGCTATTGCTTGAATTTGTATTTGTACTACATGCACCAAGTAAGAGCAAGAAGCTAGCCGCTAGGGCAGTGAGATAAAGTTTAAGGGATGTTTTCATGATTTCTCCTTTTTAAAATATAGTAACGATGTAGGGGGTCTCTTAAATAGGTTTGTTAGCTAAGAGACAGAGGGTTCTCTAACATGAGTTCAGAATAGCTAGCTATAGATACAGATCTTTTTGCCATTGATATCAGCCAGTGTGATGGGAATCTCATAAAGTTGACTGAGCAGGTCAGCCTGCATGATTTGAGCAGTCGTTCCCTTGCAAAAGACTTGACCGTCCTTAAAGGCAACAATTTCATCCGCATATTGGCTAGCCATGTTGATATCGTGGAGGACGATGATAATGGTTTTGCCAAGTTCCTCCACCAGTCGCCGAAGGATCTGCATCATGCTGACACTTTGCTTGATATCGAGATTGTTAAGCGGTTCGTCCAGCAAGATAAAGTCTGTATCCTGGGCTAGTACCATAGCGATAAAGACACGTTGGAGTTGTCCGCCAGACAGACTATCGATGTAGCGGTCTTTTAAGTTGGTCAGTTCCAGATAGTCAAGGGTTTCTCGAATTTTTTCCCAGTCTTCCGCCCTCAGTCGACCACGACTGTAGGGAAAACGTCCAAAGCTGACCAGTTCTTCTACAGTCAATTTGGCTTGGTAATTAATCTTCTGCTTTAGGATGGTGAGTTCTTTGGCCAGTTCTTGGGAATTCCAGCTTTCGATTTCCCGGCCTTTAATACTGAGAATCCCCTGATCTTTCTTGGTCAGTCTGCTCATGATGGAGAGAAGAGTTGATTTCCCGGCGCCGTTTGGACCAATGAAGGCTGTCAGTTTCTGAGGACTGACTTCAAGGGAAATGTCTTGCAAAATATCCTGTTTTTGAATGGATTTGTCAATGTTTTCCAGTTTCACTGACGTGCCCTCCTGTAAAGTAAGATAAAGAATAAGAGACCACCCACACTCTCAATGATCATACTGATGCGAATTTCCAGCGCAAAGACTCGTTCGATGAGGGCTTGCCCCAAGGTCAAACTAATAAATCCAATCAGAATGGCTACGATAAAGAGCAACTTGTGCCGATAATCTTTGACAATCAGGTAAGTGAGATTGGCTAGCATAAAGCCGAAGAAGGCCATAGGTCCTACCAAGGCAGTCGCTGTTGAGGTCAAAAGCACGATGCCCCAGAGGAGTTCTCTCTGTTCTTTTTCAACATCGAGTCCCAGTATCTGAGCCGTTTCTCTTTGCAGGTGCAAGACATCCAGAACGACTGCTTTTCGAAAGAAAAAGATTGTCAAGGCAAGGATGATCAGAGAACCGATGGCTAGGATGGAAGTGTTGAGATGCTGAAAGGAGGCAAAGAGAGTGTTCTGCAGTTTATCGTATTCATTTGGATCCATCAGGACTTGGAGGAAGGTACTGATATTTCGAAAGAGACTTCCCAGGGCTAGGCAGATTAGCAGAATGAAAACCAGATCTTGCTTCATCAGCGTCTTCAAGTAGCCTTGTAAGGCGAGAAAGAAGAGGGATTGAAGCAGAAGCAAGATTAGAAATTCTAAGACAGGCGACTTTCCAAGCTGTAGAAATTTGCTTTCAAATATCAGTAGCAGGGTCTGTAGCAAGACATAGAAGGATTCGATTCCCAAAATACTTGGCGTCAGAAAGCGATTTTCCGTCAGGGTTTGAAAACTAATGGTCGAAATCCCTGTCGCGACGGCTACCAAGAGATAAACGATGATTTTTTGGGAACGTAGCTTCCAGGCAAAGGAAGATAGATGGGTGATGGGCCAAAAGTAGAGAAGACAAGCTCCAATGGCCAGAATAATGAGAAGGCAGAAGAGCTTGGTATGTTTGCTTTTAAACTGCATCTTTTTGTCCCCCTCTCCAGAGAAGTAGGATAAAGACGAGGCTACCGATGATTCCTAGTAGGAGACTGACAGACAGCTCATAGGGCCGAATCAAGACTCGAGAGAGGATGTCGCAGGCCAGAACCATATTGGCTCCGACCAGAGCGACCATGAGTTTAGTTTGGCTCAGATTATCTCCATAGCGCTTGCGGACAAGATTGGGAACGATGACCCCGAGAAATGGCAAGGCACCCACGGTAATCATGGTGACACTTGTCGTTAGCGCCACTAGAAATAGGGCCAGCTTTTCAAGTAGGGAGTAAGAAATTCCCAAACTCTCACTGGTTTCCTTACCCAGATTCATGATGGTAAAGGTTTGGGATAATTTCCAAACGGCTATCAGGATAATGAGGCCTAAGAAGAGCCACTCATACTGATGGGTCTGAATCATGGAGAAGGAACCCTGGGTCCAAGCCGTCATACTCTGAACCAGATTGAAACGATAGGCGATAACTTCTGTGATAGAACCGATAATTCCACTATAGATGATCCCGATTAAGGGCAACATCCACCTTTCCTTTACAGAAAAAATAGTCATAAAGGCTAGGAAGAAGAGAGTAAATAAGATGGAAGAGCCAAAAGCAAAGATCATCTTTTGGGTCAGACTCGCAGACGGAAAGACAAAGAGGCTTAACACCATTCCCAGTTTGGCAGCTTCTGTCGTTCCGACTGTACTCGGAGCAGCAAATTGATTTTGAGTAATGGTCTGCATGAGGAGTCCTGCCATGCTCATGCTAGAGGCTGCAAGGAGAATACTGATGGTTCTTGGAAGACGCGACTCTTGAAAGAGAAGCCAAGTCTGTTGGTCAAAAGCAAAGAATTTTTCCCAAGAAAAATCACTGGTTCCAATGGTAATGGAGAGAAAGACTAGGAGTAGAAGTAAGCCTGTTAAAATATGAGAGAGTTTCATGCCCCGTCCTTTCATGTAGATTTGGTATAAAAATACCCTTGGAGATAATGTAACACGATTTTTTTAATCTGTCAATAAATTTTCTGACAATTTAATGTAAAAAGGAAGAAAAATTCCTGAAATTACATCTGCCCTTCTCTTTTATTGGAAAACTGAGTAAAAACCAATCCACCTTCCCACTATCCTTCTCCTATAAAAAGTGGTAAAATGGAGGACAGAAAGAAGGAACTGATATGACAACATTATTTTCAAAAATCAAAGAAGTAACAGAGCTTGCTGCGATCTCAGGCCACGAAGCGCCTGTCCGGACTTATCTTCGTGAGAAGTTAACACCACATGTGGATGAAGTAGTGACAGATGGCTTAGGTGGTATTTTCGGTATCAAGCATTCAGAAGCTACGGATGCACCGCGTGTCTTGGTCGCTTCTCACATGGATGAAGTTGGTTTTATGGTCAGCGAGATTAAGCCAGACGGTACTTTCCGTGTGGTTGAAATCGGTGGCTGGAACCCTATGGTGGTTAGCAGTCAACGCTTTAAACTTTTTACGCGTGACGGTCGTGAAATTCCTGTGATCTCAGGATCTGTTCCTCCACATTTGACTCGTGGAAAGGGTGGACCAACCATGCCAGCCATTGCCGATATCGTTTTTGATGGTGGGTTTGCGGACAAGGCTGAGGCAGAAAGTTTTGGTATCCGTCCGGGTGACACCATCGTGCCAGATAGCTCAGCGATCTTAACAGCCAATGAAAAAAATATCATCTCAAAAGCTTGGGATAATCGCTACGGTGTCCTCATGGTAAGCGAGCTAGCTGAAGCTTTATCAGGTCAAAAACTGGGAAATGAACTCTATCTTGGCTCTAACGTCCAAGAAGAGGTTGGTCTGCGTGGTGCTCATACTTCCACAACCAAGTTTGACCCAGAAGTCTTTCTGGCAGTTGACTGTTCACCTGCTGGTGATGTTTATGGTGGCCAAGGTAAGATTGGGGACGGAACCTTGATTCGCTTCTACGATCCAGGTCACTTGCTCCTCCCAGGCATGAAAGATTTCCTTTTGACAACGGCTGAAGAAGCAGGTATCAAGTACCAATACTACTGTGGAAAAGGTGGAACGGACGCTGGAGCAGCTCATCTGAAAAATGGTGGTGTCCCATCTACAACTATCGGTGTTTGTGCTCGTTATATCCATTCTCACCAAACCCTCTACGCTATGGATGACTTCCTAGAAGCACAAGCTTTCTTGCAAGCCTTGGTGAAAAAATTGGATCGTTCAACGGTTGATTTGATTAAACATTATTAAGCATAAGGGAGGTGATCAGGATGGCAGAACCAAACCTAGAAAGCCTTATAAGAGATCTCTACAACCATGCTCGTCAGGGTTTGAGTGAAGATTTAGTTGCTGCTCTCCTAGAGACTGCTAAAAAACTACCCACTACAAATGAGCAATTACTAGCAGTCCGTCTCTCAGGACTGGTCACCCGTGAATTGCTCACCAATCCCAAACACCCAGCACCTGAATTGATCAACTTGGCTCGCTTTATCAAAAGAGAAGAAGCCAAGTACAGGGGCACTGCAGTTTCTGCTATTATGTTTGGTGAACTCTTTAAAATGCTTTGATTCCATTGTGAATCAAAGCATTTTTTACGTTAGAAAAAATATTCTTGATTAAGAGACGAAAAAAACCACCTAAATTAAGGTGGCTTCTTACCAATTAAATTTGTTCAGCGATGACCTTTTCAGCAAGGTTCATGGCGTGATCAGATACACGAGTGTAATGGGAAATAATGTCGATAAAGTTGACTCCAGCTTGTGTAGAACATTCACCTTTGTTAAGGCGTTTGATATGGGTCTTTCTGAGAACGCGTTCCATATTGTTGATTTCTTTATGGCGTTCAATCAGACTTTGAGCTTTTTCAATATCATTGTTTTCCACACTATCAAGGGCATCCTTGATGAATGTAGTTGTTGCTTGATAAATCTCAGCTAATTCCTCTAAAGCAGCATCAGAAAATTGAACATTCTTACGTTGAAGGTAGTCTGTTAGGTTGAGCAAGCCTTCTGCGTGGTCCCCAATCCGTTCCAAATCACGAGATGAATCTAGGATGTTGGTCAAGACTTCGCTTTCCTTTTGACTCAAGGATTCGCTTGAGAGTCTGATGAGGTAACGAGTGAGTTTTTCATCGATGGTATTGATGGCTTCCTCTGTCTTGTGCCCTTTTTCAGCTACCTTTTCATCCAAACCGATGATATAGGTATAAGAAAGGTCAAAAGCTTTGGCTGCATAGTTTCCTAAGTGCAAGAGTTCTTTTTTAGCATTTCCTAGAGCGATAGAAGGCGCCTGTTTGATGAGTTGTTC
Organism: Streptococcus sp. 27098_8_70; assembly: GCF_041432215.1. Classification (GTDB taxonomy): domain Bacteria; phylum Bacillota; class Bacilli; order Lactobacillales; family Streptococcaceae; genus Streptococcus; species Streptococcus oralis_CP. The sequence continues at coordinate 28,700 of NZ_JAPVZD010000002.1, read as the reverse complement.
ATCCAAGTAGAGAGCCTCGTATTTAACAACTTCATCTTCACCAGGAATGATCTTGGTCACAAGGTAAGCTAAGGCACCGATGAATGGGAACTGGATAATGGTATTTGTAATATTAAAGGTCCCGTGTGCAAAGGCGATGGTCATTTCTGGAGCTAGATTGAGTGCAGATTCAAACCATTGAATCAAGCCCGTGAAAGGTACAAGGAAGACAATACAGATAACCGTACCAATTACGTTAAAGGCGACATGGGCACCGGCAACACGTTTGGCAGCGATATTGGCTCCAAGAGAAGCAATGATGGCTGTAATGGTCGTTCCGATATTATCACCAAACAAGACCGGTAGGGCACCTTGTAGGTCAATCAAACCACTTGCGTACAGGTTCTGTAAGATACCGATAGTTGCGGATGAAGCCTGAATGAGTAGGGTCAGTCCAGTTCCGACAAAGACACCTAGAATAGGACTCTTACTTAGTTCAACCATGTAGTCTCTAAAGACTTGCAGGTCTTTTAGGGGTTCCATTGCACCGCTCATAAGATTGAGAGCGAAGAAGATACCTCCTACACCAAAGATAATCCGTCCAATGTTATTGATGGAGCGATTCTTGGTGAAGAAGAGACAAACTGCTCCGATAAAGAGCATAGGTAAGGCGTAATCTCCTAGCTTAAAACCGATGATAAAGGATGTAACGGTGGTTCCAATATTGGCACCCATGACAATACCGATAGCCTGACGCAAGGTCAAAAGTCCTGCACTGACAAGTCCCACTGTAATGACTGTAACACCAGAACTTGATTGAATCAGCGCCGTCATACCGATACCAACCAGCACACCGAAGAAGGGATTGCTGGTATATTTGTCAATGTAAAAACGAAGGCGATCTCCAGCAGCTTGTTGCAAACCGTCTCCCATGGTCTTGATACTATATAAAAATAGTCCCAGACCACCTAAAAAGTGAAATAAAATTTCCTGCCAATTAATGGACATTTCTTTTTCCTCCGAAAAATAATAACGGAATTTCTCCTATTCTATTTTAAAGGATAAAAGTAAATCTCACAAGTGTTTAGCTGAAGTTTTCATGAGAAACAAGAACTTTCTTTTAAAATGAGAGATAGATTTCCTTTGAGATAGATGATTTATAGGATTGTGTCCAAATTTTACTGATTTTTATCCTAGTTATAGTTTTTATGTTAAATAGATTGACATCGCTTTCATATAGGATAAAATGAAGATGATCCTGTTCTGGTGGTGTGCACTGAGAACAGTTACTTTTTACCAAAAAGTAAAGCGCTTACTTTATATTTTATTAGGAGGATAAGATGAAAGATCTATTTTTTGAAAAACGTTGCCGTTACAGTATTCGTAAGCTGTCAATCGGGGCTTGTTCCTTGATGATTGGTTCAGCTCTATTTGCAAGCCCAGCTCTTGCTGAACAAGTCGCAGTCCCTGAAACAGCTGCAAATACGAGCGCCCAAGCTACAAGCGCTAGTGAAACAGCTAATCCAGATACTGCAGCCCTTGAAAAACAATTAGAGGAAACAGAGAACAAAGTAGCTGAGCAACCAATTTCAGAAAACACTCCAGCAATAACGGATCTGGTTAATGAAAAAGAAGAGGCAAAACCCGCTCCGGCAGATAATGCTGAAAAACCTGCTCAACCAACTGAAAAAGAAGAAGTCAAACCGGCGGAAGCTCCTCAAGTAGCTGAGAAGAAAGCCGACAAACCGACTCTAGCAGACGTTCCTAAAAATGAAGAAAAGAGTCTCCGACCAAAAGAAATCAAATTTGATACATGGGAAGATTTGTTGAAATGGGAACCGGGTGCGCGTGAGGATGATTCCATCAACCGTTCCTCAGTTGAACTCGCCAAGCGCCATAGAGGCCAGTTGGTTAATGAAAAAGCAAGCAGAAGAGCTAAAGTTCAGGCGCTAGCAAATACCAACTCGAAAGCTAAAGACCATGCTTCTGTTGGTGGAGAAGAATTCAAGGCCTATGCTTTTGACTACTGGCAATACTTGGATTCAATGGTCTTCTGGGAAGGCCTAGTTCCAACTCCAGATGTCATTGATGCCGGTCACCGCAACGGAGTTCCCGTTTATGGAACACTTTTCTTCAACTGGTCAAACAGCATTGCCGACCAAGAAAAATTTGCTGCCGCTTTGAAACAAGATGAAGATGGCACCTTCCCAATTGCACGCAAACTCGTTGATCTCGCTAAGTACTATGGATTTGATGGTTACTTCATTAACCAAGAAACAACGGGGGAATTGGTAGCACCTCTTGGTGAAAAAATGCGCCAATTCATGCTCTATACAAAGGAATATGCAGCTAAGGTCAACCATCCAATCAAGTATGCTTGGTACGATGCCATGACCTACAAATACGGTCGTTACCACGAAGATGGTCTAGGTGATTACAACTACCAGTTCATGCAAAAAGAAGGTGACAAGGTCCCTGCAGATCAATTCTTTGCCAATTTCAACTGGAACAAGGAAAAGAATGACCACTCTGTAGAGATGGCAAAATGGCTGGAACGTAGTCAATATGATGTCTTTGCAGGATTGGAATTGCAACAAGGCGGCTCTTATAAGACCAAAGTCAACTGGGATGCCCTCTTGGATGAAAAAGGCAAGTTGCGTTTGTCACTTGGACTTTTTGCACCAGATACGATTACCAGTCTAGGAAAAACAGGCGAAGACTACCACAAGAACGAAGATATCTTCTTCACAGGCTACCAAGGAGATCCAACGGCTCAAAAACCAGCAGATAAAGAGTGGTATGGAATTGCCAATTTAGTTGCTGACCGTACACCAGCAGTAGGTCGAACCTTCATGACCTCCTTTAATACAGGTCATGGTAGAAAATGGTTTGTAGACGGCAAAGTTTCTAAGGATTCTGAGTGGAACTACCGTTCTGTTTCTGGTGTCTTGCCAACATGGCGCTGGTGGCAGACTTCAACAGGGGAAAAACTTCGTGCAGAATATGACTTTACAGATGCCTATAATGGAGGAAACTCCCTTAAATTCTCAGGCGATGTAGCTGGTAAGACGGACCAGGATGTGAATTTGTATTCTACCAAACTAGAAGTAACAGAGAAAACCAAACTTCGTGTTGCCCACAAGGGAGGAAAAGGCTCTAAAGTTTATATGGCCTTCTCTACAACACCAGACTACAAATTTGAGGATGCAGCCGCATGGAAAGAACTAACACTTTCTGATAACTGGAAGAATGAAGAATTTGACCTTAGCTCACTAGCAGGTAAAACAATCTATGCAGTCAAACTCTTCTTTGAGCATGAAGGAGCTGTAAAAGATTATCAGTTTAACCTAGGTCAATTGACAATTTCGGATAATCACCAAGCACCACAGGCACCGACGGGGCTATCTGTGGTGAAACAATCTCTTAAAAATGCCCAAGAAGCTGAAGCAGTGGTCCAGTTTGCGGGTAACCAAGATGCAGATTTCTATGAAGTCTACGAAAAAGATGGAGATAACTGGCGTTTGTTGACAGGATCATCTGCTTCAACCATCTACTTGCCAAAAGTTAGCCGTTCTGCTAATGCGACTGGTACGACTCAGGAACTGAAAGTCGTTGCAGTTGGTAAAAATGGCCTTCGTTCCGAAGCTGCGACGGCATCCTTTAACTGGGGGATGACAGTTCAGGATACGACTCTTCCAAGACCTTTAGCTGAAAATATCGTTCCAGGTGCAAAGGTTATTGGTAGCACTTTCCCAAATACTGAAGGTGGAGAAGGTATTGAAGGTATGTTGAACGGTACGATTACAAGTCTGTCAGACAAGTGGTCTTCAGGACAATTGAGCGGTAGTGTGGATATTCGCTTGACCAAGCCACGTACCGTTGTTAGATGGGTCATGGATCATGCAGGAGCTGGTGGAGAATCCGTAAACGACGGTTTGATGAACACCAAGGACTTTGATCTTTACTACAAGGATACAGATGGCGAGTGGAAACTAGCTAAGGAAGTTCGTGGCAACAAAGCACACGTGACAGATATCACTCTTGACAAACCAATCACCGCTCAAGACTGGCGTCTAAAAGTTATCACTTCAGATAACGGAACACCTTGGAAGGCCATTCGTATCTACAACTGGAAGATGTATGAAACCCTGGACACAGAAAGTCAAAATATTCCAATGGCTAAGGTGGCTGCCCGTTCACTTGGAAACCATCAAGTTCAACTAGGCTTCTCTGATGTTCCAGCGGGTGCAACTATCACCGTTTACGACAAGGCAGATTCACAAACACCGATTGCAACTTTGAAGTCTGATACTGGAGGCGACTTGGCAACAGCACCATTGGGCTTTGACAAGCAACCAACTCTCCTCTACTATCGTACTCAACTACCTGGCAAAGAAATCAGTAACACCTTGGCTGTAGCGATTCCACAGGATGAAAGAAAAATTGCTGCAGTTAGTCTCGAAAAAGGACCTAAGAAGACAGTTTACAAAGAGGGAGAAAAACTTGACCTCAGAGGCGGAACACTCCGTGTTCAATATGAAGGTGGCGAAGCTGATGAACTGATTAACCTTACTCACTCAGGTGTGACAGTATCTGGATACGATGCTCATCAAAAAGGGGAACAAAAGCTCACAGTCAGCTACCTTGGACTTCCAGTTACTGGTGACTTGAAGGTACAAGTGACAGGACAAGATGAAGGAAAACCAAAAGAAGTAGCGGGCTTGTATATTACTAAGAAACCAAAAACAGACTATCTAGTAGGAGATCAACTGGATCTTGCAGAAGGTCGCTTCGGTGTTCTCTATGATGATGAGACGGAAGAAAGTCATGCCTTTACGGACCAAGGTGTTGAAATCACGGGCTATGATGCTCAGAAGACTGGACGACAAACCTTGACCTTGCATTACAAGGGACACACTGCTGAGTTCGATGTCTTGGTTTCTCCAAAAGCAGCTGTCAACGATGAGTACCTCAAACAAGAAATCACTGCTGCCCAAGGTCGCCAGTCAACCCTTGGCTACACCTTCTCAAGCGAGGACAAACAAGCAGCACTAGTAGAGAAGCTCAATGCAGCGAAAGCTGTTGCAGAAAACCATGATGCCAGTCAAGAAGAGGTCAACAGAGCTTTGAATGAGTTGAAACAAGCAGGAACAGACCTGGATGGAAATCAACGTTATCAGACTGCTAGAGAAGAATTGGAAGGCTTGCTCGAATCTGTCCGTGAAAAAGATTCCCAAGCTGAGTTGATTGAACAAGCAGAAACTTTATTAGCTTCAGAGATGCCAACTCCTCAAGCGTTTGCGGAAATGAAAGAAAAGCTAAATAAGAAACTAGCTCCTGCAGAAGAAAGTCACCATGTTGGAAGTATGGATCCAAATGAAGTGGCTCCAACGGTTGAGGCCCTCCCTGAACTAGTTATTGAAACTGAAACAACAGCCTTTGAACGTCAGGAGCGACCAAACTCCGAACTTCTCAAAGGACAACGCCGTATTGTGCAAGCTGGAGTTGAAGGTCAAGTCCGTCGCTTTGTAGAAGTAGATAGCCAAGGCAAACGCACTCTTCGTTCGACTGAGGTAGTCAAGGAAGCAATCCCAGAAATCACCGAAGTTGGAACAAAAGTTCTATCAAGCAACCAACCAGCTGAAGGTGTGAAAGATTTAGTTCTAGAAACTCCGAAACTGGAAATTGAAGAGGGGACAGTTTCCTTCGAACGTCAGGAACGACCAAATGCAGCCCTTCTCAAAGGCAAACGCCAGCTAGTTCAAGCAGGCGTTGAAGGCCAAGTTCGTCGCTTTGTAGAAGTTGATGCTCAGGGCAAACGCACCCTTCATTCTACTGAGGTTCTCAAGGAAGCTCTTCCAGAAATTGTCGAAGTAGGAACGAAAGAAGAGCAAGTCTCACAAACAAGGGATCAAGCGCTCTCAGCAACGCCAGCAAAAATTGAAGAAGTAAGTAAAGAGCTTCCAAATACGGGAGCGACAAGAGATGCTAGTCTAGTAGCGCTGGGACTCCTCGGACTAATGAGTGGCTACGGCTTGCTTGCTGGAAAGAAGAGAGAAGACTAATCAGATTTACGAATCTTGGATTTTCTCATAAAAATAAAAAACAAGGTTTGACTGTAGATTAGTCAGGCCTTGTTTTTAGTTTTGAAATTGAAGAGTAAATTTGAAGCTAGATTTTTGTTATTCAATTCCTTGGATAAATTTTTGGAAACGATAGGTGTCGAAATAAATATTGGATGCAACTAATTTATCAAATTCATCGAATTTCAGAAATTCTGCGACATCCAGTTCAAGTTCTTTTCCTTGAGGAGAATGTAGACGGTAGCGATTTAAAGCTGAGACTGCTCGACCATCAACAAGTAATTGCTTCACTTCAAGATGCTGGCTCAAAGCATAGAATTGGCCTGCACCTTGCAAATAAATATCACGTCCTTGTCGAATTTTTATACTATCGCACATGCCATAGTCAAAGTTTTCAGCTACGAAATCTTCCCAGCCTCCCTCATTTACTGCCGTAAAATAGCTTTCTGCAAGTGTTTTTGTATCCATTTGGAACCTCCTGTAAAATAATTGGGCTATGATGAATATCACGAAATATTTTGCCCACTTAAGAGTATACAAAAGGAAATATGACTACAGGTTGTCATATTGCTGAAGATTTTTTTTGAGAGTACTGACCAGTAGATTTTGTAAGTGACTTGGAGATACGACCTTTACTTGATAACCAAAGCTTAAGAGTAAATCAAAAAATGCAGGAGTTAAAGCTCTGAATGCTTGAACTTTTATTATTTCGTCCTCGACTCTGATTTCTTCTTCCGTGAAGTGATCGTAGATTTTTGGGAGTGCAAATCTTGTAAAAACTAGTTCGATTTCTTCTCTTTGCCCCTCCACTTTATTTTTGGGGGGATTTAAAAAAAGCTCTAACTTTTCTTGAGATAAACGTGGATAATCGAATGGTTTATCTTTTATCTCCACTAGTTCTAGTTCACGAATTCGAGTTAATTTAAAAATACGAAAATCTAATTTTTCTAAGCAGTAACCGATAACATACCAAGCATTCAGTTTATAGATCAATCTGTATGGAATAACCGTTCGCTGACTTTTCTCTTGCTTTTTCGAATAGTAAGAAAAAGAAATCATCTGTTCAGTTTGTATCGCTTCCTCAATGTCTAGTAAATAATTTGTATTAAGAGTCCAGGAACTGAGATCAAAGTAAAAAGGACTGTTTGCTCTTGCAATATCTTGAGAAGAAAGCTTGTGTTCGATACTGTCAAGACTTGAATGACCAACGATTTTACTAACATTTTGGCTCATATTAATGATAAACTGTCTCTCTTCCTCAGTGAAAAAGTTCCTGTCTATCTTATAGTCGCTTGGTATATAGAAACCTCCCTTATCTCCGCGTTCCGAATAGATTGGGATCCCCGCTAAACTGAGTGTATCCATGTCCCTATATACAGTTCGAGTAGATATTTCAAACCTCTCTGCAATCTCTTTAGCTGTTATCCTCTTCTTATTTAAAAGAGACAGTAGAATATAGATTAGTCTTTCTAATTTCATGATAGCAATTCCCCTTCTTTTAATCTCAAATAGCACAAACTGAAGAAACTATTTTAGTTATATTGTATAATAAGAAACCTAGCAATTCAAAAAGAAGGACTGTAGAGTTTAGAATATTAAAGGATTAAAATCTTAGAAAGAGAATAGTATAGAAGTAATTAGGCAGATCAATCAAGAAATTAGCCTAAATTATTCCAACCGAATTATGTAAAGATTGCTCTTTTCCGGACTGCAATCCTAGGTTTTTAGGTTAATAGATAGAAGAAAGAACTAGAAAAGTTTAGGGTTTTTCTATCTCTTTTGCGGATTTTGTGATATAATTAACACGTATAAAAAAAGAAGGAGTCATATCTAATGGCAAAATTGACTGTTAAAGACGTTGACTTGAAAGGGAAAAAAGTTCTCGTTCGTGTTGACTTCAACGTACCTGTTAAAGATGGCGTGATTACCAATGACAACCGTATCACTGCAGCTCTTCCAACTATCAAGTACATCCTTGAACAAGGTGGACGTGCAATCCTCTTCTCTCACCTTGGACGTGTAAAAGAAGAAGCAGACAAAGAAGGTAAATCACTTGCTCCTGTAGCTGCTGACTTGGCTACTAAATTGGGACAAGAAGTTAAATTTATCCCAGGTGTTACACGTGGTGCTGAATTGGAAGCCGCTGTTAACGCTCTTGAAGATGGACAAGTTCTCTTGGTTGAAAACACTCGTTTCGAAGATGTTGACGGCAAGAAAGAATCTAAAAATGATCCTGAGCTTGGTAAATACTGGGCATCACTTGGAGACGGTATCTTCGTAAACGATGCATTTGGTACAGCTCACCGTGCACACGCATCTAACGTTGGTATCTCAGCAAACGTTGAAAAAGCAGTTGCTGGATTCCTTCTTGAAAACGAGATTGCTTACATCCAAGAAGCAGTTGAAGCTCCAGAACGTCCATTCGTAGCGATTCTTGGTGGTTCAAAAGTTTCAGACAAGATTGGTGTTATCGAAAACTTGCTTGAAAAAGCTGATAAAGTGCTTATCGGTGGTGGGATGACTTACACATTCTACAAAGCTCAAGGTATCGAAATCGGTAACTCACTTGTAGAAGAAGACAAATTGGATGTTGCGAAAGCTCTTCTTGAAAAAGCAAACGGCAAATTGATCTTGCCAGTTGACTCAAAAGAAGCAAACGCATTTGCTGACTACACTGAAGTGAAAGACACTGAAGGTGAAGCAGTAGACCCAGGTTTCCTTGGTTTGGATATCGGTCCAAAATCTATCGCTAAATTTGACGAAGCTTTGACTGGTGCCAAAACAGTTGTATGGAACGGACCTATGGGTGTATTTGAAAACCCTGACTTCCAAGCTGGTACAATCGGTGTCATGGACGCTATCGTGAAACAACCTGGTGTTAAATCAATCATCGGTGGTGGTGACTCAGCTGCTGCAGCCATCAACCTTGGCCGTGCAGACAAGTTCTCATGGATCTCTACTGGTGGTGGAGCATCAATGGAACTCCTTGAAGGTAAAGTATTGCCAGGACTTGCAGCTTTGACTGAAAAATAAATAGTTTAACTAAAGGAAGATGGTGTGACCATCTTCTTTTTAATTTAATTTATAAATAGGTGGAATTTTTCTATAAATAAAAAAAGAGTAAATATTTGCATCCTGCCTTGTAAAGTGCTAGTATAAAAAGTAACGACTAAATTTAGATAAGGAAAAGGATTATAATGAAAAATAAAAAAGAAGTCTATGGATTTCGTAAAAGCAAAGTTGCGAAAACGTTGTGTGGTGCTGTTTTAGGAACTGCTTTGATTGCTTTTGCAGACAAAGCAGTATTTGCTGATGAAGTTACAGAGACAACTAGTACAAGTACAGTTGAGGTAGCTACTACAGGGAACCCAGCCACAAATCTACCTGAAGCTCAGGGTGAAATGAGCCAAGTTGCCAAAGAAAGCCAAGCTAAGGCTGGTTCTAAAGACTCAGCTTTGCCAGTAGAAGTATCATCAGCTGATTTGGATAAAGCAGTTGCTGATGCAAAATCTGCAGGAGTTAAGGTGGTTCAAGATGAAACAAAAGACAAAGGAACAGCTACAACTGCTACAGAAAATGCTCAAAAACAAGATGAAATTAAAAGCGACTATGCTAAACAGTCTGAAGAAGTAAAGACAACGACTGAAGCATATAAAAAGGAAGTCGCAGCTCATCAGGCTGAAACAGATAAAATCAATGCTGAAAACAAAGCAGCGGATGACAAGTACCAAAAAGATCTAAAAAGTCATCAAGAAGAAGTTGAAAAAATCAACACTGCTAATGCAACAGCTAAAGCAGAATATGAGGCTAAGCTAGCACAATATCAAAAAGATTTAGCAACTGTCAAAAAAGCAAATGAAGATAGTCAACAGGATTATCAAAATAAACTTTCAGCTTACCAGACAGAATTAGCTCGAGTACAAAAAGCTAATGCTGAAGCTAAAGAGGCTTATGATAAAGCAGTAAAAGAAAACACAGCTAAAAACGAAGCGCTTAAAGCTGAAAATGAAGCTATTAAACAGCGTAATGAAACTGCAAAAGCAACTTATGAAGCAGCGATGAAGCAGTATGAAGCAGACCTTGCAGCTATTAAGAAAGCTAAAGAGGATAATGATGCTGATTATCAAGCTAAATTAGCAGCTTATCAAACAGAGTTAGCTCGAGTACAAAAGGCTAATTCTGATGCAAAAGTAGCCTATGAAAAGGCTGTTGAAGAAAACACAGCTAAAAACAATGCTATCCAAGCTGAAAATGAAGCTATTAAACAACGAAATGAAACAGCCAAGGCAACTTATGAGGCTAAATTAGCACAATACGAAAAAGACTTGGCAGCAGTCAAACAAGCGAATGCAGCTAACGAAACAGACTACCAAACTAAGTTAGCGGCTTATCAGACAGAACTAGCTCGCGTTCAAAAAGCAAATGCTGATGCAAAAGCAGCTTATGAGAAGGCTGTTGAAGAAAACACAGCTAAAAATGCAGCGCTCCAAGCTGAAAACGAAGAAATCAAGCAACGGAATGCCGCGGCTAAAACTGACTATGAAGCAAAATTAGCTAAATATGAAGCTGATCTTGCCAAATATAAGAAAGAGTTGGCTGAGTATCCGGCTAAGTTGCAGGCTTATAAAGATGAGCAGGCTAAAATTAAGGCTGCCCTTGTAGAACTTGAAAACAATAAAGATCAAGATGGTTACTTGTCTAAGCCATCAGCTCAGAGTCTGGTTTATGACTTAGAATCGAATGCTCAACTGGACCTCAAAACGGAAGGAAAACTTCTTACAGCAGCAGCAGTTGATGAAGCTTTTAAGAAAGACACTGACCAATATGGTAAGAAAAATCTCCAGTTAGACAATCTTAATGTCAAGAACTTGGAGAACGGTGCAACCACTTCTTCAGTAGAATTGTATGGTAATATTGGAGACAAATCAGACTGGACGACCAATGTAGGAAATAAAACAGAGGTTAAATGGGGCTCTGTGCTTCTAGAACGTGGGCAAAGCGTAACTGCAACTTATACCAACCTTCAAAATTCATACTACAATGGTAAAAAGATTTCCAAGATTGTTTACAAATATACTGTAGATCCTTCTTCGCAATTTAAAAATCCTACTGGAAAAGTTTGGTTGGGAATCTTTAGTGACCCAACTTTGGGTGTCTTTGCTTCTGCTTACACTGGTGATGTTGAAAAAGGGACTTCAATTTTCATTAAAAATGAATTTACCTTCTATGATGAAAATGACCAACCAATTAATTTTGACAATGCCCTTCTTTCAGTAGCATCTCTAAATAGAGAAAATAATTCTATTGAGATGGCCAAGGATTACACTGGTAACTTTATTAAAATTTCCGGTTCATCTGTTGGAGAAAAAGACGGAAAGATTTATGCCACAGAAACCTTGAACTTTAAAAAAGACCAAGGTGGATCTCGTTGGACTATGTATCCAAATGGTCAACCTGGTTCAGGTTGGGATTCATCAGATGCACCAAACTCTTGGTACGGTGCTGGAGCTATTAGTATGTCTGGCCCTACGAATCATGTTACTGTTGGTGCTATTTCTGCGACCCTAGTAGTTCCTTCTGATCCAGTTATGGCGGTTGATACAGGTAAAAGACCAAACATCTGGTACTCACTCAATGGTAAGATTCGTGCCGTCAACGTTCCGAAAATTACTAAGGAAAAACCAACTCCACCTGTAGAACCAACTGCACCACAAGCTCCAACTTATGAAGTAGAGAAACCACTGGAACCAGCTCCAGTAGTACCAAACTACGAAAATGAACCAACACCACCGGTAAAAACTCCAGATCAACCGGAGCCATCAAAACCAGAAGAGCCAACATATGAGACAGAGAAACCATTGGAACCAGCTCCAGTAGCACCAAACTACGAAAATGAGCCAACACCACCGGTAAAAACTCCAGATCAACCAGACCCATCAAAACCGGAAGAGCCAAACTATGAGACAGAGAAACCATTGGAACCAGCTCCAGTATCACCAAGCTATGAAAATGAGCCAACTCCACCAGTTAAAACTCCAGATCAACCAGAGCCATCAAAACCGGAAGAGCCAAATTATGATCCATTGCCAACTCCGCCTGTAGCACCAACTCCTAAACAGTTACCAACTCCTCCAGCGGTGCCGACAGTTCACTTCCATTACAATCGTCTATTTGCACAACCTCAGATTAATAAAGAAATTAAAAATGAGGATGGAGTAGATATCGATCGTACTCTAGTTGCTAAGCAGTCTGTAGTGAAGTTTGAGTTGAAAACAGAAGCGTTGACAGCTGGTCGTCCAAAAACAACTTCGTTTGTATTGGTAGATCCACTTCCAACTGGCTATCAGTTTGATTTGGAAGCAACCAAGGCTGCAAGCAAAGGTTTTGAAACAAGCTATGATAAAGCTAGTCACACTGTAACCTTTAAGGCTACTGAGGAGACCTTGGCTGCTTTCAATGCTGATTTGACAAAATCCTTCGAGACTCTATATCCAACTGTTGTTGGTCGTGTCTTGAATGATGGGGCAACTTATACAAATAACTTTACATTGACAGTCAACGACGCCTACGGTGTTAAGTCAAACATTGTTCGTGTAACGACTCCAGGTAAACCAAATGATCCTGACAATCCAAATAACAACTACATCAAGCCTTTGAAAGTTAACAAGAACAAGCAAGGTGTAAATATTGATGGTAAAGAGGTTCTAGCTGGTTCAACGAACTACTATGAACTTACATGGGATTTGGACCAATACAAGGGAGATAAATCTTCTAAAGAAGCGATTCAAAATGGTTTCTACTATGTGGATGATTATCCAGAAGAAGCCTTAACCCTTCAACCAGAATTGGTTAAGATCCGTGATCTAGAGGGCAACCTTGTATCAGGTATCAGTGTTCAACAATTTGATAGTTTAGAAGCTGCGCCTAAGAAGGTCCAAGAGCTGTTGAAGAAAGCCAACATCAATGTTAAAGGTGCTTTCCAACTCTTCTCAGCTGATAATCCAGCCGAATTCTACAAGAACTATGTAGCAGCAGGAAAATCATTGCTAATCACAGATCCGATGACAGTTAAACCTGAATTTGGTCAAACGGGTGGTAAGTATGAAAACAAAGCCTACCAAATTGATTTTGGAAATGGCTATGCTACAGAAGTAGTTGTCAACAACGTACCGAAAATCACACCGAAAAAAGATGTGACAATCAGTATGGATCCAAGTAGTGACAACATTGATGGCCAAACCATTCCGTTGAACCAGTACTTCAATTATCGTTTAATTGGTGGTTTGATTCCACAAAATCATTCTGAGGACTTAAATGACTATAGTTTTGTAGATGATTATGACCAAAAAGGTGATCAATACACTGGAAACTATAAAGTTCTTGCCAAGGTTGATATCCGATTGAAAGACGGTCGTGTTATCAAGGCAGGTACAGACTTAACAGCTGAAACACAGGTTGAACATGATCAAGATAAGGGAATGATTACAATTCGCTTCAAGGAAGAATTCCTTCAAGAGATTCAGTTGGATTCTCCATTCCAGGCTGAGACTTATATTCAAATGAAACGAATTGCTGTTGGAACTTTTGAAAATACCTATGTAAATACTGTAAACAAAGTTGCTTACGCTTCAAACACAGTTCGTACGACAACGCCAGAACCTAAGAAACCAGAGGAGCCAACAACTCCTACTCCAAATCCGAAAGGGAATCCTACTCTACCTCAAACAGGTACAAATGATTCAAGCTACATGCCGTATCTTGGTCTTGCAGCTTTAGTAGGAGTTTTAGGACTTGGTCAGTTGAAACGAAAAGAAGACGAAAGCAAGTAAGCTCTAAAAGTTAAATAGAAAAGAGGAACTTTGTTTCCTCTTTTTCTTGTTGTTTGAATTAAAAACGTTTCCTATCGATTTTGGCTCATAAAATCAACTAATTTATGATAAAATGGAAATAGAAAGTTGAGATTATGGGTTATTTTAAAAAATATAAATTTGATAAGTCACAGTTCAAGCTTGGTCTACGAACCTTTAAAACCGGAATTGCTGTTTTTTTAGTTCTCTTGATTTTTGGATTTTTTGGTTGGAAGGGACTTCAAATTGGGGCTTTGACAGCAGTCTTTAGTTTGAGAGAAAGCTTTGACAAGAGTGTCCATTTTGGGACATCACGCATTCTAGGAAACAGTATCGGAGGTTTCTACGCCCTTGTTTTCTTCCTTTTAAACACTCTATTTCAAGAAGCCTTTTGGGTGACCTTGCTGGTCGTTCCAATCTGCACCATGTTAACCATTATGACAAATGTCGCCATGAATAATAAGGCGGGAGTTATCGGCGGAGTTTCGGCAATGTTGATTATTACCCTATCGATACCGAGCGGGGAGACGATTTTGTACGTGTTTGCTCGTGTATTTGAAACTTTTATGGGTGTTTTTGTAGCAATACTCGTAAATTATGATATTGATCGTTTCAGAAATCTTTTAGAGAAAAAAAGAAAATAATGTTACATTTTGTGACATTATCCGTTGACGTATGTCTTTTTTTAGACTATAATAGACAGGAAGAAGGAAATTGTAAATGAAGGAAAGAGAATTTCGCCGAAATATGGCTGTTTTTCCTATCGGCAGTGTTATGAAATTGACCGATCTCTCGGCGCGTCAGATTCGTTATTATGAAGATCAAGAGTTGATCAAACCTGATCGAAACGAAGGGAACCGTCGCATGTATTCTTTGAATGACATGGATCGTCTACTTGAAATCAAAGATTATATCTCTGAAGGTCATAATATTGCTGCGATTAAGAAAAAATATGCTGAACGTGAAGCGAAGTCCAAGAAAGCCGTGAGTCAGACGGAAGTGCGTCGCGCACTTCACAATGAACTCCTCCAGCAGGGGCGCTTTGCTTCAGTACGGTCACCCTTTGGTCGCGGTTAGGCAATCGCAAGTAGTCATATATATTAAGGAGAAAACCCATGCCAATCACAGCTGCAGATATTCGTCGTGAAGTCAAGGAAAAAAATGTTACCTTTATCCGTCTCATGTTTTCAGATATTCTGGGAACCATGAAAAACGTCGAAATTCCTGCTACAGATGAACAGTTAGATAAGGTCTTGTCAAACAAAGCCATGTTTGATGGCTCTTCTATTGAAGGTTTTGTACGTATCAATGAGTCAGATATGTACTTGTACCCAGACTTGGATACATGGACAGTCTTCCCTTGGGGAGATGAAAATGGAAGTGTTGCAGGTTTGATCTGTGATGTCTATACAACAGAAGGCGAACCCTTTGCAGGTGACCCTCGTGGTAATCTGAAGCGTGCACTTCGTCATATGGAAGAAGTAGGATTCAAATCCTTCAACCTTGGTCCAGAACCAGAATTCTTCCTATTTAAGTTGGATGAAAATGGGGATCCAACACTTGAAGTAAATGACAAGGGTGGCTACTTTGATTTGGCCCCTACTGATCTTGCAGACAATACGCGTCGTGAAATCGTTAATGTCTTGACCAAAATGGGATTTGAAGTAGAAGCGAGTCACCACGAGGTTGCGGTTGGACAACATGAAATTGACTTCAAGTATGATGAAGTCCTCCGTGCCTGTGACAAGATTCAAATCTTTAAACTCGTTGTTAAAACCATTGCTCGCAAACATGGCCTTTACGCAACCTTTATGGCTAAACCGAAATTTGGTATCGCTGGATCAGGTATGCACTGTAATATGTCCTTGTTTGATGCAGAAGGAAACAATGCCTTCTTTGATCCAAATGATCCAAAAGGAATGCAGTTGTCAGAAACGGCCTACCATTTCCTTGGTGGTTTGATTAAACATGCTTACAACTATACTGCTATCATGAACCCAACAGTTAACTCATACAAACGTTTGGTTCCAGGTTATGAAGCGCCTGTTTACATTGCTTGGGCTGGTCGTAACCGTTCGCCACTTGTGCGCGTACCAGCTTCACGTGGTATGGGAACTCGTCTTGAGTTGCGTTCAGTGGACCCGATGGCAAACCCATACATCGCTATGGCAGTTCTATTGGAAGTTGGTTTGCATGGTATTGAAAACAAAATCGAAGCACCAGCTCCTATCGAAGAAAATATCTATATCATGACAGCGGAAGAGCGTAAGGAAGCTGGAATTACTGACCTTCCATCAACGCTTCACAACGCCTTGAAAGCCTTGACTGAGGATGAAGTGGTCAAGGCAGCCCTAGGTGAACACATCTACACGAGCTTCCTTGAAGCTAAACGTATCGAGTGGGCTAGCTATGCAACCTTTGTGTCACAATGGGAAGTTGATAATTATCTTGATTTGTATTAAGAACATAAAAAAGATTGTCTGATTGGGCAATCTTTTTTATTATTGCAAATTTTTAAATGTATTTCGTTGCTGTTTTTAGTATAGTTATTATATAGAAAAACAGAAAACAAGAAAGAGTGAATTATGCATTAAAAAGAAATAATATTCTGAAAATAATTAGAAAATAACGTCCAATCATTTTCATTATACCTATTTAATGCAGTAGTGTGGCGGGTTTAGCGTGGGAAAGAAAAAAGTTTACAATTTGACAACATATTTCTTGAAATACGAATTAGTAAATGATAAAATGTTTTTTGGAATGGATGAGTTTCGGAGAGTTTATAAATTATTTACTATATTATTTACTCAAGTTCTACTCGCCATATTTCATTAAAAAGGAAAGGAGATTCTATGCAAAAAGATAAGTGGTGGCTTCCGTTTTTAGCAGTGGGAGTCATCATCGGATTGTCGGTGGGTTTGATTTATTATACTAGACCCGCTAAGGACGGAGAAGTAGGGACTTCATCAGTTTCGCAATCAACTTCAAGTGCTGAGAACAATACTGCCTTGAGTCTAAAAGGTCAACAACTTCCAGAATTTAAAATGACTTCTCAAGACGGTAAATTGGTTGCTAGTTCAGAGCTGTATGATAAACCTATGTTAATTGTCGAATGGGCTAGTTGGTGTCCTCATTGTCAGAAACAACTACCCATTGTTCAGCAGATGTATGAAAAGTATGGTGAACAGATCAATTTTGTTTTACTGAATATGAACGAACCTGGTAAAGAAACAAAGGAGAGTGCTGATCGATACATTAAGGAAAAAGGATACACTTTCCCTTATTATTATGACGAAGATCAATCAGCGGCAGATCTATTACAGGTTCAGACCATACCAAGTATGTATTTTGTAACCAAGAAGCAAGAAGTAAAAAATGTATTGGTTAATCATTCCAATGCGGAAAGCTTTTCTAAAGAGTTGCAAACACTACTCAACTAACATATATCTACTATAGAAAAGGGGGAAGAAGAAATCACAATAGGATTTCAGAAATAGCAATGAGAGATTTCATTAAAAAGGTCTCCATATTGTTTATCATTTTATTCTTATCTGTTCCATTAGCCTTAATGGGACAGATACTTGGTAGCGCTGCAGCAAATGAAGGCGGTAGTACTATTGAAGTAGGTGGAAATACAAAGATAACACAAAATGGATGTTCCCGTAAAATTGAAAAAACGGAAAAAATTAGCTGGCGCCTGCCTAGAAAACCGGTGGATTTGGTAATCTTGCAGGATGCGAGTGGATCATTTAAGAACACTATTCCAAATGTCCAGAACGCTTTAAAAACTCTGACGACATTTGTGAAGGAAGAAGAGTATGATGAAAATAACCCACGTTTGGTTAAGACTGATAATCCAGATACATCAGACCGGGTTATGATGGCGACCTTCCAAGGTGCAGATGGATACAACTACTACTACAATAATGATTTTACAGGTCGTAAAGATGTTTATGGTAGTTGGGGACCTGACTATGATTACAAATACAAGGCAAGTAACTTGTCTTCTGATCAAAATGATATCCATCAATTCATTAATAATATTAAAGTAGCGGGAGGAACACCAACTGTTCCAGCTATTGACGATGTCATTGCTCAATATAATGAAAGAAAAGGGAATATGGCTAATGGTCGTAAAACTATCTTTCTTTTGATTACGGATGGTGTTGCCAATGGGAAACGTGACCCTGATGGTAAGGTTCGTCTAGAGTACAGTGACTATCGGAACAATATTCTTACACGTGCATGGAATTTTAATGAACTAACAGAGGCGTCTCAAAACGTTTTAGGGCGTGTGAAAGAGGTTAAGGAAGCATCTACAAGACTTAAAAATGTTGTTGGTTCTGAAGGAACAGTAGTAGTTGGTTTCTGGGAAGACGTAACAATCTTTGCGAATTCCAAAGCTCAGTACTATGACACATATAAAGAAGGTTATTCAAAATATTTTGATATAGGGGATAACCGAAGTGTCCAAGAGATTTTCCATGAAGCATTAGAGGGGATGGCTTCTCCAGCTAAAAATATCAATGGAAAAGATGTTTCCTTCTATGTTAATGAACAAAGCGATATCAATAAATTCTCAAGTCGAGTTCTAGAATCTGTTGGTGCTGCTCTGGTTAAAGAAGATATCAAAGGTGAGTTTGAAGTTACTCCAGGATATAAGGTAGATGCAGTTCGAATTAATGGTAAGAAGATTGTATCAAAGGTTACCGATTCGAAGAAAGAAATTCGTGGTAAGATTGTTCAAGAAGGAGACAAGGTTACAATCTCTGTTCCAGAGAGTGTCTTTAATCCAGGAAACAACAAGTTTGACTATGATTTGAGTAAGGAAGCACATGCTGAACAAGTTGATGAGGATGATGAGCAAGACCCTCCTGCAGACTACAAACCAGTTAAGGAGACAGTTCCAGTTCCTGAGCTGACTGGTAAATTTAAAGTTGGTGATTTTGCGACTGAAACAATCGGTGGTTCGAAAGAAACTGTAGAAGTTCAAAAACTTGAATACTGTTACCCAAGTGCCACCAAGAAAATTGCAGACCAAGATCAAAGCAATGATACTGGTACTATTGAAGATCCACTTCAATTGACTAAAAAACCAGCCTATGCGGCTAACTTGTCTGCCAAAGACGAAACATTTACTTATACAGTAGATTACAACTTCAACAACGTTCCTTATGAGTTTAAGCAAAACGTTATGTTGACAGACCCTCTTGACTATCGTTTAGAAGTTGTAGGTCATCATGCTTCTGGACCACAAGGTCAAATCTTGACTCGTGTAGTGAAACAAAATGACGATCTCGGAAACGAACGTGAAGTTGTTGTTGCTGATGTACCAAGTGTGAATGGTTATGAATACTTAGTGCTTCAAAAAGCTAAAATGACCATTACCGTTCGCTTGAAGGAGCAATATCGCAATAATCAAGCGAGCAAAGAATTCATGGCCCTTCTTCAGGATAATGATGGCTTCGGTTTGCTGAACCAGGGTAATATCATGTGGAATGGTGAGGATAATAATCCTGATCCAAGTAAACATGCTAAAACAGCTGACAAACCAAGTACCATTCGCCGTTCAAATCCAGTTTACGTGAAACCTCCAGTTGTAACAGAAATTACGAAGAAGGTTAATGACAAAGAACATGAAGATTTGAAGGCAGAAGAGGAACTCTTTGAGTACAAAGTGACTGTTCCATGGCCAGGCATTGCAGATACATTTAGCCTTACGGATACAGTTGTTTCAGAGTTGGAAGTTCAGGCAGATAGCTTGAATGTAAAACTTGGTGAAAAAGATAATACTGACTTGAAAACTGCTGCAAAAGTTGAAGGTCAAACTGTTTCACTGACTCTTGATAAAACTCAACTCGAAAAGATCTCACGTAAGGTAACGCGTCGTAAGACTAAAGATGTTCAATACCTAGAATTGACCTTCAAGGCTAAGATTCGTCCGGGTGCTGACCTTTCTAAATATAAGGAAGATGGTCAAATTAAAGTACCTAACACGGCAGATGTTGCCTTGAATGATATCAAGAAAACATCGAATAAAGTAACGGTTACACCACCAAAACCACAAGAACCTTCTATTGATAAGAAGATTAATGAGAACTTGGATAGCTTCCAAACGTTTGATGGGCAACCATACAACTACAACATTACAACAGCAGTACCAAGTGATGTTGCTAATTACAAGAAATTTGTGATTCGTGATACACTGGATGCTAATTTGGAACTTGCAGGAGACGTAAGTATTAAAGGTTCTGCAGCGGCCCTCTTTGATATCCACACCAATGGCCAAGAGATTACGGCAACGGTGAAGGATGGTCAGTTTGGTGAACTTGCAAAATACTCAACTGTTGAACTAGTCATTCCTGCAAAAGTTAAAAATGGTGTGACAGGCACAATCATTGAAAACAAGGCTTCTATTTCCTTTACAAATGAGAATAATGTAGAGAAAGAAGTTGAATCGAAACCTGTCACCGTAACGCCACCTCCTGTAACGAAGAAGATCAATGAAACTCTTGATCACTTAGATATCGCGACAGGTCAAGCGTATAACTACAACATTAAGACAAAACTTCCAACAGATATTACAGATTACAAGAAATTTGTGATTACAGATACACTTGAAGGAGATTTGTCAGTTATCAATGAAACTTCAAGCAAACCAGTTATCAAAGGAGCAGCTGCAGCCTTCTTCGATGTAACAGTTGAGGGTCAAACCGTGACTGCAACGATGAAGGACTTTGCGAACGCTACAGCTCTTGCTGGTCAAGAAGTGGAATTGATTATTCCGGCTAAGATCAATGATGGAGTGACTCGTATCAACATTCCAAATACTGCGAAGTTCAGCTTCACAGATAAGAACGATCATAGCGGAGAAAAAGAAACGAAACCTGTCACCGTAACCCCTCCATCAGAACCAGGTGTTGATAAGAAAATCAACGAAACACTGACAGAGGCAACAATCGGGGCAGAAACCGACTTTACTTATAATATCAAAGCGAAATTGCCAAATGATATTACAACGTACAAGTCCTTCGTTGTAACGGATACCTTGGATGAGAACTTGACTCCAGGTCAAGCTGAAATCAAGGGAGCGGCAGCGAAATTCTTCGATGTAACAGTTCAAGGTCAAACCGTGACTGCAACGATGAAAGATTTTGCGAATGCGGGTGACTACGGTAACCAAGAAGTAGAGCTCGTGATTCATGCCAAAGTGAAGAAAGGCTCAACTGTTCCATCTATTGAGAACAAAGCTAAGATTACTTACACCAACAAGAATGACCAACAAGGTGAGAAAGAAACCAAGCCAGTCACTGTTACTCCACCGCCAATCACTAAGAAGGTGAATGGTCAGGAACACGCAGATCTTGGTAAGTTATCAGAAATCTTTACTTATACGATTGACTCAACGGTTCCACATGTGGCAGATAGCTTCACTATTTCAGATGATATCGTCAAAGAATTGGCATTTGAAGGAGAAGCAACGGTCACTGTTGATGGCCAAGCTGTTCAAGACCTCACTGTAACAACAGAAGGTCAACGTTTGACGGTCACATTTGGTAAAGAGCAAGTGAAACAATATGCTGGTAAAGCTGTACAAGTTTCATTTAAGGCTAAGGTGAAGGAAGGCATTACCTTTGATGCACTCTTAGCAGCTTATCCAAATGAATCAAAAGACAAGCCGGTAGTACCAAATACTGCTAGCTACATCATTAATGATAATCCTGATTCTAAGAAAGAATCAAAACCAGTTACCGTTACACCACCACCAACCACTACTCCAGAGCTTAAGAAGGAAGTAAACAGAGCAGAACGTTATGATCTTGTAAAACGTAATGAAGAATTTACTTATACTTTGAAAACAACAATGCCTGCCAGCGCAACTGTGTTTGAGATGACAGACGAGTTGAAAGAAGTTCTAGAATTTGTCGGTGAGAATGCTTCAGCTACTGTTAAACTTGATGGTGAGGATGCAGGATCGAAGGCGACAGTGACACTTTCTGGTCAAGTCATCAAAGTTGCCTTTACAGAAGCTTCTGTAAAAGCAGATGCCGGTAAGTCAATTGAAGTGAATTTCAAGGCTAAGATTAGAGATAATGCCAACTTATCAGCTTATGTGAATAAAGATGGTAAGACAGAGATTCCGAATAAGGCTTCTTATGATATTGATCATAATCCAAAATACCACAAGGACTCTAATGAAGTCCCAGTAACGCCACCAACACCAGACGAGCCAGAAATCAAGAAAGATGTGAACGGCAAGGCAGAAGCAACCCTCGCAAAACGTGATGAAGTCTTCACCTATAATGTGAAAACAAGTGTAGCGCAAGATGCGACAGCCTTCAGCGTAACCGATAAGATCGAAGATGTTCTTGAGTTCGCAGGAACTTCAAGTGCAACCTTGAATGGTCAAGCTCTTGATGCTAGCCAAATCAAAGTAGAAGGTCAAACCATCACCTTGACGCTTACAGAAGAACAAGTGAAAGCCAATGGCGGTCAAGCCGTTGAATTAACATTCGACGCCAAGATCAAAGCTGGCGCGAACTTGTCCGCATATGTGAAGGAAGACGGCCGTACACAGATTCCGAATAAGGCTTCTTATGACGCAAGCTTCCCACACAGACCAAGTGTGCACAAGGACTCTAACGAAGTTCCAGTAACGCCACCAACACCAGACGAGCCAGAAATCAAGAAAGATGTGAACGGCAAGGCAGAAGAAACCCTCGCAAAACGTGATGAAGTCTTCACTTACAACGTGAAAACGACAGTAGCGCAAGATGCGACAGCCTTCAGCGTAACCGATAAGATCGAAGATGTTCTTGAGTTCGCAGGAACTTCAAGTGCTAAATTGAATGGTCAAGCTCTTGATGCAAGTCAAATCAAGGTAGAAGGTCAAACGATTACCTTGACCCTTACAGAAGAACAAGTGAAAGCAAGTGGCGGTCAAGCAGTTGAATTAACATTTGACGCCAAGATCAAAGCTGGCGCAAACTTGTCCGCATATGTGAAGGAAGACGGCCGTACACAGATTCCGAATAAGGCTTCTTATGACGCAAGCTTCCCACACAAACCAGGTGTGCACAAGGATTCGAACGAAGTCCCAGTAACACCACCAACACCAGACGAACCAGAAATCAAGAAAGATGTGAATGCTAAAACTGAGGAAATCCTCGCTGATCGTGACCAAATTTTCACTTACAACGTGAAAACAAGTGTCCCAACAGATGTATCCTCCTTCAGTGTAAGTGATACACTTGAGTCTGTTCTTGATTATGCAGGTTCAGCAAGTGCGACCTTGAATGGTCAAGCTCTTGATGCTAGCCAAATCAAGGTAGAAGGTCAAACGATTACCTTGACCCTTACAGAAGAACAAGTAAAAGCCAATGGCGGTCAAGCAGTTGAATTGAGCTTCACTGCGAAGATTAAAGCGGGAGCTGATTTGACTCCATATCTAACAGATCGTGGATTCACTGTTCCAAATACAGCTTCTTATGACGCGAAGTTCCCACACAAACCAGGGCTACACAAAGATTCGAATAAAGTTCCGGTAATCGTTCCAAAAGAACCAGAACCAGAAATTTCTAAGAAGATTAATCGTACCTTGGACCACTTGGATGTCGAATACGATGCACCTTACATGTACAATGTCAATACAGCTTTACCAAAAGATATTGATAAGTACAAAGAGTTCACCGTAACAGATACACTTGAATCTGTTTTGGCAATCGCTGATACACCAGTAGCCTATGTGGACGGTCGTGATGCAAATGGAGCTCTTGAAACAAGTGTTGAAGGAAATACTGTCACTGTAAAAGTGAAAGATTTCGCTCGACTAAAAGGCTTCAAAGAGATTCAATTGTACATCCCAGCTAAACTCAAAGCGAATAGCGATTTGAAAGCTTATAAGGACCAATTGGTACCAAACAAAGCAACTGTCAACTTCAAGGATGCCAATGGTCAATCTGGCAGCAAGGAATCAAAACCGGTAACGGTGAAACCACGTGACCCAGAAAAACCAACAGATCCAACACCAGGTGAACCAGTTAAGTCTGTTGGGCCAGAAGATGGATCTAAACCTGATAAAAAATACCACTTGCCAAACGCTTTAGATACCTTCCGCTTCGATATCACTACTCCGGTTCCAACGGATCCAGTGGATGAAAATGGAAATGCCAAGAAAGATCGATATGGTCGTCTTGTCAAGACAGATTTGACGAACTTCACGATCAGTGATGAAATCCATTCAGTTTTGAAAGTCAATAAAGACCGCATCGCTCTTAAAGTTGAAAATGCTCAGTTTGACAAGCTCAAAGCAGCTCTTCAAGCCCAAGTTGAACAGGCAGAGAAGGAACTGAAAGCTTTGACAGGTAAGTCAACTGATGAGACCTCAACAGAGAATAACAAGAAGGAAGACCTAAAAGCGGCGGAAGCTAAAGTGGCTGAATTGAAAGCGAAGTTGGAAGCAGCTAAGGCAGCGCAACCAGCTAAACCAGCTGAAGTGGAAACGCCGGCTACTCCAGCTACATCTGATTCTTCTGCAACAGAAGATAAGAAACCTGCTGACACCGAAACAAGTCAAAATCTTGCAAGCCTAGAGGCAGAGTTGAAAGCAGCTGAAGAAAACTTGGCTAAGCTTCAAGCACCAGCGGAGAAAGAAGCAGAATTAGTACCAGCTGATAAGAAACAACAACAAGAGAAACTTGAAAATGAAATCAAGAACCTAAAAGAAGCTCAAACTAAGCTTCAAGCAGCTATTGATAAATTGAGTAAGGTTTCAAATGATCGTAGTGAATTAGTAGGTAAAGAGTTGGAAGCAATTGCCACTATTACTTACGATGAATCTCAAAACATTGTAACTCTTGAAATCAGCGATAAGGATGTTCTCGAAGCCTTGAAGGGAAGTAAAGTAACTCTCGTTCTTTATACCAACTTCAGAGAAGGAACAGATTTTGCACAATTCGCGACAGGTGTACCAAATACGGCAAAAGTAAGCTTTAACGATAAATCAAAAACTACCAACAAGGTTGTGGTGACACCACCGGTTCCGGTAACGCCACCAGCTCCAAATATCCCACCAGCAGAGGGGGATATTCCGAAAAAACCAACAGAACCAGGTAAAACATTGCCAAATACAGGTTCTGAAGTTTCTACAGTTCTTGAAGTAGTTGCAGCTCTTGCTGCAGGACTTGCAGGGCTTCTAGTTTGGAAGCGTAAAGCTGAACGTTAGTACCATATAGTAAGAGGAGAGTAGAAAAATTTACTCTTCTCCTTACTGTATATTGAAAGTGTTAAGGAAAGAATAATGAGTAGAAAAAAATTATTAAAGTTAGGGATTTCAATACTTGCTTTAAACGCTCTTGGAGTAGCAACTTATCATGTAGCTCCAGATTTATATCAAATTCCAACAGTGCATGCAGAAGAAACACCAGCGGAAGATGAAGAAATTCCAGATGGCCAAGAGCGAAGTATTGCAAATACTTTCAAAAGAATGCTTGATAGTATAGAATCTTCAATTAAGGATTTTACAAATAGTCCAGATGAGGGGAATAAAGAACTCCTAGAGGGTGATGTAGAAGAAGCAAAGAATTTTTTTGAGACTGCAAAGAAGGCAATGAAGAGTCCAGAAGGTCAAAAAAGTTTTGCGGCGCTTGAAGCTCGCTACAATTCTTTAAAAGCTAAGGCTGAAGCGCTTCTCTCGGGGGGAGATTTAAAAGAAGAACATCAAGAAGTCACAACTACTGAGGAGATTCCTTACCCATCTCGTACAGAAAACAATGCAGACCTCGCCGAAGGTACTCGAAAGGTAAAACAAGCGGGAGAAAAAGGTCAGAAGAAAGTTGTTTGGGATGTTACTTTGGTAAATGGCGTTGAGAAAAAACGTGATAGAAAGAGCCAAACGGTAATTAAAGAACCAGTAGAAGAAATCATCGAAGTTGGAACTAAGAAAACAGGTGTAGAAACCAAAGAAACAGTGACTGTAGAGGAAAAAGTTGCTTTCAAAGAAGAAACGAAAGTAGACCCAGCACTGGATAAAGGTAAAACACGTGTTGAAGAAGGTGAAGAAGGTATCGATGAAGTCACTTATGAAGTGACAAAAGTGGATGGTGTTGAAAAGTCTCGTAAAGAAGTTTCACGCAAGACTAAGAAAGCTGCAAAAAACAAGATTACCTATACCGGTGGGAAAGCTGTTGTAACGACTAAGGAAGAGACTAAGACAGAAGAAGTTGCTTTCCAAACTAAGGAAGTAACAAATCCAAATCTTCCAGAAGGCAGTCGTCAAGTGAAGACAGCTGGTAAGAAGGGTGTTCGCACCATTGTTGAAACAGTGACTTACACAGACGGCGTTGAAACAGGTCGCGAGGTGAAATCAAACACAATCACCACTCCAGCAGTAGATGAAGTTGTCGAAGTTGGAACTAAGAAAGTAGTAGCCCCAGTTGTAACGACTAAGGAAGAAACGAAGACAGAAGAAGTTGCTTTCCAAGTCAAAGAAGTGCAGAACGCAGACCTTCCAGAAGGCAGTCGTCAAGTGAAAGCTGCTGGTAAGAAGGGTGTTCGCACCATTGTTTATACAGTGACTTACACAGATGGCGTTGAAACAGGTCGTGTTGAGAAATCAAACACAATCACTACTCCAGCAGTAGATGAGATTGTTGAAGTTGGAACTAAGAAAGTAGCTTCTACAACAACCAACGGTAATAAGAATGATACTGCAACAACAGGGAACCAATCTGGAAGCACTAAGAAAGAAGAAACTGCAAGCCAAGATAAGAAAGTTCTACCAAGCACAGGTACAGCTTCTACCAGTCTTCTTTCAATGATTGGTTTATTTATCGCCGGTCTAGTCGGCTTTGTCGTTCGTAAGAAAGACTAAGGCTCTCTAATTGTACAAAAGCATCTTTGTACGAGAAATACTAAAAAGAACCCAGAATTTATTCTTGGGTTCTTTTTTATAAAAAATTAAATATATTAATGTTTATGTGTAGCTTGAGTACGTTATGAAACTCATGGAGTGATAATAGGTTCAACAATAAAACAGCTATTTACATAGTGTAAACGCCTGTTCTGAAACTTTGATATTTTAATTATTCTCACCAAAAATTGACAATCTGGAAATACAAAATAATAAATTTTTATCTATAATCTACTTTTAATTGCCCTTTTTTTGTGTTAAAATGAGATGAATATTTCTTTTGAAATGATTAAACAATCATTTTTAGTTTTGGAGGTACATTATGAAATGGAAATATCGCATGAGAATGCCTTTTTCTACTATTTTCAGTAGAAAAAAACAGGCTTTTCTCGGACTAGTCGTTTTACTTTTTTCTATTTTTCTTATTCCGCTTCAATCTTATGCGGCTTTAGAAGAAATAAAAAACGGAACGGATATCTCAACCTTGGATATTCGTAAGTTTAATTTGAACATCAACAATTTTAGTGTTTTATCTAAATCACAGGCTGTTGATCAGTTTCATTTATCGAATCCCCACTATGAATATCTCTGGGGTGGTGCCTATCCAGGCGAGATGGAGAACTTTACTCTTAAAGTAGATAAAAGTAAAAAACAGGATCAAGTTTTTGAAAATCCTCTTTCTCTAAAATTCACAAATATTGGGACAGTTAATGGTAAGCAAGTAGATGCTTACTTAAAATTCAATAAGGTAACTCTTCACTATCTAAACACTGCTCAGGCAGAATCTGAGATGAATAGTGCTCAAAAATCTACTGTTGAATTTTTCTCTATTTCAGAATTGTGGGAAAATAATGCTTTTGAAATTGGGAATGTTCCCTATGTAGATGCAGCTCATGACTACATTATGAATAAGGCTTTTTGGCTTGATGCGGATGTAACAGCAGAGTTGCGTTATGCAGATGGTTCCGAGACAGATTTGAAGTTGGTTATGAAGCCAACAGACATCGATGCAATGGATGCCAACAACTTGAAGGAAACCTTCTATGTTAAGGATTATCAAAATGATGTTAATCTTCGTTTGATGAATAATGCCAATGTCTTAAGACAGGAAGATCAAGGAGATCGAACTGCTTGGGTAGCAACTCAGATTACAAGCGGTAGCTATTCTGAGAACAATATCTCTGGTTTTGCCCTTCGATCAAATAGTAATAGTATGAATTTTGGTTACTCATCAACAGAGGTTGCTTCGGCCGTCTTTGGTCTTTATATTGAAAAAATTGATCCGAGCCCTGTTCTAGCAGTGGATCCTACAGAGATTCCAGCTAAGGAAGGACAAGATGTAACCTATAAAGCTACGTTTAAAGTTCCGGTTCCAGGTAAGGACATTTTAGCAACGCCTTCATCTATCGAAATGGTTCAGAAATTTGATGAGCGCCTTAATTATCAAGGACTTAAAGTGGAATCAGGTGGAGTGACTTTACAGGAAGGGCGTGATTATACTATTGAAAAGAATGGTCAAACTGTTACTGTTAAAATGACACCTGAATACATAAAAGCAAATTCTTCTGCTGAAATTATTGTAACTTATAATACTACTACAAACAAAAAAGTAGAAGAAAAAGGTTCTGGAAAGATTGACAATACTGTAACATTGCATGTTGATAATTTATCAGCTCCTTCTAATCAGGTAAGCACGGCCCTCCTTTATGAAAAACATCATGAGTTTGTGAGTGGAACCCCAGGCAAAGAACTTCCACAAGAAGTGAAAGACCTGCTTCCAGCAACAGAAAAGAACTTGTCTAATGGTACTCAAGTAACGCCAACACAACCAAGCCAAACAGAAGTGAAGACGGCAGAGGGTACATGGAGCTTTAAGTCTTA